>NZ_KV825264.1:0-2153 GCF_001816085.1 Micrococcus sp. HMSC31B01 | reverse complement strand
GCGGCCGCGGCCGCGCGTCGTGCCCCGGCCGGCGCAGCGTCCCCCGAGGCCCGCACGCCCATGCCGGGCACCGTCGTCGCCGTGTCCGTGGCCACCGGGGACACCGTGGCCGCGGGCCAGGAGCTGGCGGTGGTCGAGGCCATGAAGATGGAGCACCCCGTCACGGCCGCCGTCGCCGGCGTCGTGACCGTCCACGTCGCCGAGGGCGACGCCGTGGCCGCGCAGGCGTTGATCGCCGTCGTCGAGCCCACCGAGCACGCAGCACCCGCAGAGAACACCTGAGAACAGGAGAGGACCATGAGCACCAAGCACCGCACCCTGCCCGCCCTCGAGGAGGACTACCAGGTCCTCTCCGACACCGTCCGCGAGTTCGCCGACGAGGTCGTGGCCCCGGTCTCCGCCGAGCTGGACGCCCAGCACGAGTTCCCGTACGAGATCGTGGCCCAGATGGGCGAGATGGGCCTGTTCGGCCTCCCGTTCCCCGAGGAGTACGGCGGCATGGGCGGCGACTACTTCGCCCTGGCCCTGGCCCTCGAGCAGCTCGGCCGCGTCAACCAGTCCGTGGCCATCACCCTCGAGGCCGGCGTCTCCCTGGGCGCCATGCCGCTGCTGAAGTTCGGCACCGAGGAGCAGAAGCAGCGCTGGCTGCCGGACCTCGTGGCCGGCACGCACCTGGCCGGCTTCGGCCTCACCGAGCCGGGCGCGGGCTCCGACGCCGGCGGCACCCAGACCACCGCCGCGCTCGAGGACGGCCAGTGGCGCATCAACGGCGCCAAGGAGTTCATCACCAACTCCGGCACGGACATCACCTCGCTCGTCACCGTCACCGCCGTGACCGGCACCGTGGAGGGCAGGACCGGCCACGACGGCCGCCCCGCCAAGGAGATCTCCACGATCCTCGTGCCCGCCGGCACCGAGGGCTTCTCCGTGGCCAAGGCCTACGACAAGGTCGGCTGGAACTCCTCGGACACCCACGCCCTGCACTTCTCGGACGTGCGCGTGCCGGAGGAGAACCTGCTGGGCGCCCGCGGCCGCGGCTTCGCCCACTTCCTCGAGATCCTCGACGAGGGCCGTATCGCCATCGCGGCCCTGGCCACCGGCGCGGCCCAGGGCTGCGTGGACGAGTCGGTCGCCTACGCCAAGCAGCGGACCTCGTTCGGCCAGAAGATCGGGCAGTTCCAGGCCGTGTCCTTCAAGATCGCCCGCATGCAGGCCCGCGCGCACGCCGCCCGCCTGGCCTACTACGAGGCCGCCCAGAAGATGCTGGCCGGCAAGCCGTTCAAGACCGAGGCCGCCATGGCCAAGCTGATCGCCGGCGAGGCCGCCATGGACAACGCCCGGGACGCCACCCAGGTGTTCGGCGGCTACGGCTTCATGAACGAGACCCTCGTTGCCCGTCACTACCGCGACTCCAAGATCCTCGAGGTCGGCGAGGGCACCACCGAGGTGCAGCTCATGCTGATCGCCCGCGAGCTGGGCCTCTGACGTGACGGAGCGCGTCGAGATCGAGCAGCGGGGCCGCTACGCGGACGAGCTGGCGGTCGGTCAGGTCTACCTGCACCGGCCCGGCCGCACGCTCACCGAGGCGGACAACGTCCTGTTCACCACCCTCACCATGAACCCGCAGGCCCTGCACCTGGACCACGCGTACGCGGCGGACCAGCCGTTCGGCCGACCGCTGGTCAACTCGATGCTGACGCTGTCCACCCTGGTGGGCCTCGCCGTCGGGCAGACCACACAGGGCACGCTCGTGGCCCAGCTCGGCCTGGGGGAGATCGCGTTCCCGAAGCCGGTCTTCCACGGGGACACGCTCTACGGGCGCTCCGAGGTCACCGCGATCCGCGAGTCCTCCTCGCGGCCGGGGCAGCGGATCGTCACGTTCGCGATGACGGGGGAGAACCAGCACGGCGACGTCGTCGTCCGCGCCCAGCGCACCTGTCTGATGTGGACCGCGCAGGCGCACGCGGAGGCCAAGGCGAAGGCCGCCGACGCCGCAGGCACGGGGGAGCGGGCATGAGCGCGCTGACCCTCGGACCGGCCGTCATGTTCACCCCGGCGGACCGCCCCGAGCGGTACGCCACGGCGCTCGAGCGCGCGGACGCGGTGATCCTCGACCTCGAGGACGCCGTCACCCCGGACGCCCGGCCCACCGC
>NZ_KV825263.1:0-2600 GCF_001816085.1 Micrococcus sp. HMSC31B01 | reverse complement strand
ACCCCGGGACCGTACGGTCCCGGGGTCTTCTGCCGTCCGGGGCCGTGGCACACCCCGCGTCCCCGCCCCGGGAGGTGGCGGCCTCCCGCCAGGCGACGTAGCCTGCCTGTGGTCCGTGTCACACCCGATGCCCTCCGCGGTCCGGCGGCGGCACGGCCGTGCATCGTGACGCCGTGCGGCGTCGCCCGACCGTCCGCGAGGAGCGCCCGATGACCGAGTCCACCGCCCCCGAGTCCTTCACCCAGGGACCGACCGACGTCGAGCTGCTCGAGCAGACCCTGGCCCAGAACCTCGACGACACCGCCCGCCGGTTCGCCGACCGCGCCGCCCTCCTGGAGTGTGGACCGGACGGGGACCCTGCCACCGGACGCACCTGGACCTACGGGCAGCTGCGGGAGGAGTCCGTGACGGTGGCCAAGGCGCTCATGGCTGCGGGCTACGAGGCGGGGGACCGGATCGGGATGTGGAGCCCCAACGTCGCCGAGTGGGTCTCGCTGCTCTACGGCGCGGCACGCGCCGGCGTCATCCTCGTGAACCTCAACCCGGCGTACCGCGCCCACGAGCTGACGTACGTGGTCGAGCAGTGCGACATGCGCGGGCTGGTGGTGGCCTGCGCGGACGCACGCATGGACCCGCCCGCCACCGCGCGGGCCGTGGCCCGTGAGTCGGCGCCGCACCTGCGGCAGCTGATCATGCTGCCGGCCGGGAGCGGCGAGGACGCCTACGCCCACGTGCAGGACGGTGACGTGGCCGGCCGGCACGCCGCCGATCCCGTGGCCGAGGGCACGTGGGCCGCCTTCCTGGCCGGGGCCGCGCGGGTCTCGGACGAGGACCTGGCCGCGCGCGAGGCCGCCACCCGGCCGGCGGACCCCGTGAACCTGCAGTACACCTCGGGCACCACCGGCTTCCCCAAGGGCGTCACGCTGACGCATCGCAACGTGCTGAACAACGGCTTCCACATCGGCGAGCTGCTGGGCTACACGGAGGAGGACACCGTGGTGATCCCGGTGCCGTTCTTCCACTGCTTCGGCATGGTGATCGGCGTGATCGCCACCGTCTCCCATGGCTCGCTCGCCGTCATCCCGGCGCGCAGCTTCGAGCCGGTCTCGGCGCTGCGGGCCGTGGCCGCCACCGGCGCGACGAGCCTGTACGGCGTGCCGGCGATGTTCATCGCCATGCTCGCCCGGCCCGAGGCGGACGCGCTGGACCTGTCCACGCTGCGCACCGGCGTGATGGCCGGCTCGACGTGCCCTGTCGAGGTGATGAAGAAGGTCATCGACCGGTTCCACATGTCCGAGGTCGCCATCTGCTACGGCATGACGGAGACCGCGCCCGTGTCCACCATGACCCGCCGCGACGACTCCCTACAGGTGCGCACCCAGACCGTCGGCCGGACCATGCCCCACGTGGAGACGAAGATCGTGGACCCCGCCACCGGTGACGTCGTCCCGCGCGGGGCCACGGGCGAGCTGTGCACTCGCGGCTACTCCGTGATGCTCGGCTACTGGGACGCCCCCGAGAAGACCGCCGAGGTGCTGGACGCCGACGGCTGGATGCACTCCGGCGACCTCGCCTCCATGGACGAGGACGGCTCCGTGCGCATCGAGGGCCGCATCAAGGACCTCGTCATCCGCGGCGGCGAGAACATCTCCCCGCGCGAGGTGGAGGAGTTCCTCTACACCCACCCGGACATCCAGGACGTCCAGGTGGTGGGCGTGCCGGACGAGAAGTACGGCGAGCAGCTCATGGCCTGCGTGATCATGAAGGACGGCGTCGAGCCGCTCACCGTGGACGCCGTCCGCGAGTTCGCCACGGGCCGGATCGCGCACTTCAAGATCCCGGCCTACGTCCGCGTGCTCGACGCCTTCCCCATGACCGTCTCCGGCAAGGTCCGCAAGGTCGAGCTGCGCGAAGAGGGCGCGAAGGTCGTCCAGGCCCAGGCCCACGCCCAGGGTGCGGGCTGACGACGACCGTCACCCTCAGGCGGCGGGCAGCGGGAACACGTCCCAGATGGTGCAGACCGCCTCGGGGGCGGCGCCCAGGATCGTGGCACGGTACGTGGTCGACCACGCCCGCGGGTCGGCGTCGCGCAGGCGCCACGTGCCGTCCGCGAGCACCGCGTCCACGAACGCGGAGGTGTCGGCGGGGCTGCCGTCCTCGTGGACCAGGGGGCCGCGACGCAGGGCTTCACCCAGGTCGCCCGCTCGGCCGACGGCGTAGAGCGCGGTCTCGTCCGTGTCCAGCACGAGGCCGCAGTCCTCCTCGAAGGCAGTGATCCAGGCCATCGCGTGCCGCATGGCCTCGTCCGGGTCGGGGTGGCGGGTCACGATGAGCACGGAGCCGCGCTCGCCCGGACGCAGGGAGCCGGGCGTGCCGGGGCCGTGCGGGTCGGGTTCGCGCGGGGCGGCGGCGGTGTGCGGGCGGGGCTCGAAGGCGGTGGTCATGGCGGTCTCCTCCCGGGTGGGGACTCATCAGGGTCCCGGCGGCGCCGCACCGGTCGGAGCGGCATCGCCCACGCTAGGAACCCGGGGCGGGCGGCCGGCCGGACCCGGCCGGGGCTGGGGAGGACACGCCGGGAGCAGCGGCCTGTGCAGGAGCGG
>NZ_KV825262.1:0-3026 GCF_001816085.1 Micrococcus sp. HMSC31B01 | reverse complement strand
AAGAGGCCACCGTCCACGCTCGGGGCTGGCCGCGCCGGTCCTCGCCGCGCGGGGAGTGGACCGGGTGCTGGTGGCGGGCATGGACGAGGGGGGCCGGGGCGCGCTGGCCGGGCCCGTCGTCGTCGGGGTGTGCGCCGCGTGGCTGCCCGCCGCGGGGCAGATCCCTCCGGTGCGCGACTCCAAGGCGCTCACGGACCGACGCCGGCGCGCCCTGGTCCCGCAGATCGAGGACTGGGCGGCCGGGGTGGCGCTCGGGGAGGCCGGCCCCGCGGAGATCGACGCGCTCGGGATCTCGGCGGCCCTCGGTCTCGCCGGGCGCCGGGCGTGGGCGGCGCTGTGCGACGCGGTGGGGCAGGAGCCGGTCGCCCTCGTGCTCGACGGCCGGGACGACTGGCTGAGCCGCTCCGATCCCGACGCCGGCCCCGTGCCCGCGCCGCGCCCGGTGCCGCCCGTGCCCACGATGCTGGTGCGGGCCGAGGACCGGTGCGCGACGGTGGCGGCCGCGTCGATCGCCGCGAAGGTGGCCCGCGACGACGTCATGATCGCCCTCGACGCGGCGCACCCGGGGTACGGGTGGGCCGGGAACAAGGGGTACGGCTCGGCCGCGCACCGGGCCGCCCTGGCCGAGCGCGGGGCGAGCCGGCAACACCGGCGCAGCTGGAACCTCGGGCTGCCGGGCGCGCCCGCGCAGGCGCCGCCCACCCTGTTCGACTGAGCCCCTGGGGTCGGGCGCGGCCGCCCGTTCGACGTGCGACCCCCGGACGGGGGAGGATGGAGACCGTGCGTGCCCGGACTGTCGCGGGTGCGCGGCGAGCACTGAGGAGGCATGTCATGAGCGCAGACGACGTCGAGGACTTCGAGGCCGAGGCCGAGCTGCTGCTCTACCGCGAGTACCGGGACGTGGTGGGCCTGTTCCGCTACGTCGTGGAGACCGAGCGGCGCTTCTACCTCGCCAACGACGTGCGGCTGACGCCCCGCCAGGCGGACGGGGACGTGTTCTTCGAGATCCTGCTCGAGGACGCCTGGGTGTGGGACGTGTACCGCACGCAGCGGTTCATCAAGCGCGTGAAGGTGCTGACCTTCAAGGACGTGAACATCGAGGAGCTGCCCACCGAGGACCTGACGGTCCCGCCGGACGGCCAGCTGCCGAGCTGACCCACCCCTGATCGGCCCCGAGGGCGGGACGCCGACGTCCACTCCTGCACAGGCGTCCGGCCCCGCACAATCTCCGCCGCCACCCACCCGGCGACCCCGCCCGGGACCACCCTGGTGCCCAGGAGGTGGTCGGGATGACGGGGACCGCGGAACGGATCGGGGCGCAGCCGCCCGGAGACAGGCGCGCCAGCCGCGCGCACACGGCACTGGGCCGGTTCGGCGAGGACGCCGCCGCGCGCTGGCTCGCCGAGCGCGGCTACGTGATCGCCGACCGCAACTGGCGGGGCGAGGCCGGAGAGCTGGACATCGTGGCCCACCACGCGGGCTGGTGGGTGGGCGTCGAGGTGAAGACCCGCTCGGGCCTGGCCTTCGGCGACCCGTTCGAGTCGATCGACCGGCGCAAGCTCACCCGGCTGCACCGCCTCACCGCGGCGTGGGTGCGGGCCCACGCCGCGGACCGCCGGGGGACGCCCTGGCGCGTCGACGCCGTCGCCGTGCTGGTGCCGCGCACGGGCGGGATCCGCTTCGATCTGCTGCAGGACGTGCGGCCGTGAGCGGCATCGGACGCACCCGCTCCATCACGCTGGCGGGTCTGCGCGGGGAGGTCGTGCACGTCGAGGCGGACATCGCCCAGTCCCTGCCCGGGTTCACCCTCCTCGGCCTGCCGGACCAGGCGCTGCAGGAGAGCCGGGACCGCATCCGCTCCGCCGCGCGCAACGCCGGACTGCCCCTGACCCGGCGGCACCTGACCGTGAACCTGCTGCCGGCGGGGGTGCACAAGCGGGGTGCGTGCCACGACCTGGCGATCGTCCTGGCGGCCTACGCCGCGGACGGGCGGGTGCGGAACGTCGAGGGGCCCGTGTTCCTGGCCGAGCTCGGCCTCGACGGCGCCCTGCACCGCTCGCCGGAGACCGTGGCGATGGTGATGGCCGCCGTCGACGCGGGGTGCTCCGAGGTGGTCGTCGCCGAGGATGCGGAGGCCGAGGCCCGACTGGTCCCCGGCGCCGAGGTCCGCGGCTTCGCCCATCTGCACGACGTCATCCGCGCCTTCGGCGGGGAACCGGACGGAGAGCCGCCCCACCGCCCGGCCCGACGGCAGGTGACAGCCCCGGAACCGGAGCCGGCCCGTGCGGTGCCCGACCTCGCCGAGGTCGCCGGACAGGCCGAGGCCCGGTTCGCGCTCGAGGTCGCAGCCGCCGGCGCCCACCACCTGCTGCTCATGGGCGCCCCGGGGGCGGGCAAGACCATGCTCGCCGAGCGCCTGCCCGGAATCCTGCCTCCCCTGGACCGGCGCACCGCGCTCGAGTGCGCCGCCCTGCGCTCCCTCCGCGGCGGCGACGCCCGTGTCCGGCGCAGGGGCGGGACGGCCCAGGGGTTCGACGGTGACATCGACCGGACCCCGCCGTTCGAGGCACCCCACCACTCGGCGTCCCGCTCGGCCCTCGTGGGCGGCGGCAGCGGCCTCGCCCGGCCGGGAGCGGCCTCCCTCGCCCACGGCGGCGTGCTGTTCCTGGACGAGGCCCCCGAGTTCGAACGGCGCACCCTCGAGGCGCTGCGCCAGCCCCTCGAGTCCGGGGAGGTGCTGCTGCACCGGGCCCTCGGCGCCGTCGTCTACCCGGCCCGGTTCCAGCTCGTGCTGGCCGCCAACCCCTGCCCGTGCGGCAAGGGCGGTGGCACGGGCGTCGAGTGCCGGTGCAGCGTGCCCGAACGCCGCCGCTACGCCCAGCGGCTCTCCGGGCCGCTGCTGGACCGCGTCGACCTGCAGGTCACCGTGCGGCCCGTCGAAGCGCGGCAGCTCACGGGGGCGCCCGCGTCCGAGACCACGTCGCAGGTGGCCGCCCGGGTCGCCGCGGCCGCCGACCGCCAGGCCC
>NZ_KV825261.1:0-2251 GCF_001816085.1 Micrococcus sp. HMSC31B01 | reverse complement strand
CGCAGCTCGGCGACCCGGCCGAGGATGCTCATCACCGTGAACGGCGGCACCTGTGACCGGGCGGACGGCGCGAAGGCGGGGGCGGCGGTGCTGGACCGTGACGGGCGACGCATGGCCCGAGGCTACCCCCCGCTTTCGTTCGGGAAACGGCGCCTCGGGGGCGACTTTCGTTGACGAAACGGGCGGGCGGGCCGCCGTTTCCCGAACGAAAACGTCGCGACACGCCGCCGTTTCCCGAACGAAAACGTCCGGTACGCCTCGCGCAGCGCTCACTCCTCGGCGCCGAGCAGCTCCCGGATGTCCTCGGCGGTGAGGGAGTCGGTGAAGGCGCCGGCGCCGGAGTCGTCGGACTCGTCCATGAGCGCGCCGAACAGCTCGGCCTTGCGCCGCTGCAGCTCGAGCACCTTCTCCTCGATCGTCCCCTCGGACACGAGCCGGTAGACCATCACGGTCCGCTCCTGCCCGATCCGGTGCGCCCGGTCCACGGCCTGCGCCTCCGCGGCGGGGTTCCACCACGGATCCATGAGGAACACGTAGTCCGCCTCGGTCAGGGTCAGGCCGAAGCCGCCCGCCTTCAGGGAGATCAGGAACACCGGCGCCTCGCCCTCGCGGAAGCCGCGGATCACCTCGGCGCGCCCGCGCGTGGAGCCGTCGAGGTACGCGTGCTCGATCTCCAGGTGGTCCAGCTCCTCGGCGATCACCCGCAGGAAGCTCGTGAACTGGCTGAACACGATCACGCGGTGCCCCTCGCCGATCACCTCGGTGAGGTCGTCGAGGAACCGCTCGAGCTTCGAGCTGGGCACGGAGGCGTACTGGTCGTCGACGATCTGCGGCGCCAGCGCGAGCATCCGCAGCAGCGTGAGCGACTTGAAGATGGTGAACCGGTTGCCGTCCATGTCCCCGAGCAGGCCCAACACCTTGCGGCGCTCGCGCTGGAGCACGCGGTCGTAGAGCTTGCGGTGGGCCGGCTCGAGCTCCACCTGGAGGATCTGCTCCTGCTTGGGCGGCAGGTCCTTCGCCACGAGCTCCTTGGAGCGGCGCAGCATGAACGGGCGCACGCGGCGGCGCAGGGCCGCCATCCGCTCGGGGTCCCCCCCGGTCTCGATGGGGGTCACGTAGGTCTCGCGGAACCGGCGGTGGCTCGGGAACAGGCCCGGCACGACGACGCCCAGCAGCGCCCACAGGTCGCTGAGGGAGTTCTCCATCGGCGTGCCGGTGATGGCCAGCCGGAAGGGGGCGCGCAGGTCGCGGGCCACCGTGTGCACCTTCGCGGCGCGGTTCTTCAGGAACTGCGCCTCGTCGAAGACCACCCCGCCCCAGTCGAGTCCGCCGTACTGGCCGGCGTCGATCCTCAGGAGCGTGTAGCTGGTGACCACCACGTCCGCCCCCGCCACCTCGTCCGCCACGGCGGTGCCGCGCTTGCGGGTGGTGGTGTCCAGGACGCGCACGTCGAGGTCCGGGGTGAACTTCTCGGCCTCGGCCGCCCACACGGACACCACGGAGCTCGGCGCGACCACGAGGAACGGCGGCCGCTCGGGCCGGGCCTGGCGTGCGTGGGCGAAGAGCGCGAGGGTCTGGACGGTCTTGCCCAGGCCCATGTCGTCGGCCAGGATCCCGCCGAGGTCCTGCTCCCACAGGAACGCGAGCCAGCGCAGGCCCTCCTCCTGGTAGGGGCGCAGGTCGGCCTTCAGGCCGGCGGGGCGCGGGGCCTCGGGGAGGCGCTCGACGGCGGCCAGACGCCCGACGGCGGCGGTCCACTCCGGGTCCTCGTCCACCTCGTCCGCGAGCTCCTTGAGGTCCTCCCAGAAGCCGACCTGGTGCCGTGAGACGGGGGTGTGCTCCGGGGTCCACTCCTGCAGGGTGGCGGCCTCGGAGAGCAGGGTGCGCAGCCGGTCGAAGGCGGGGTGGTCGAGGCCCAGGTAGGAGCCGTCCGAGAGGATCAGCGTGGTCCTGCCCTGCACGAGCGCGGTGAACAGCTCCACGAACGGCAGCACGTGCCCGTCCACGGAGACCTGTACACCCAGGTCGAACCAGTCGTTCTGCGTGGCCTTCGTGCCGACCTCGATGCGCGGGGCGGCCTTCAGCTCGCGGTAGTCGGGGCGGTCGCCGGTGACGTCCACGCGCACGTGGTCGGCGCGCTGCAGCAGCGGCAGCACCTGCTCGGAGAACCGGGCGGCGCCCACGCCCTCGAGGACCTGCTCCTCGGCGCGGCCGGCGCGCGGCCAGAGCTCGGCGACGGCGCGCAGCACCG
>NZ_KV825260.1:0-3043 GCF_001816085.1 Micrococcus sp. HMSC31B01 | reverse complement strand
GGCGAGGTCCTCGGGCAGCGCGGGGGCGGTCCACGCCTCGAGGCCGTCGATCAGCTCGGTGGTGAGCCGGCCGGCCCGCACGTCCGCGCGGGCCGCGAGCTCGCGCAGCCAGCCCAGGTTGGAGCGGACGCCGAACAGCACGGTGTCCGCGAGCGCGGCGTCGAGCCGGTCCAGGGCCTCGGCGCGGTCGGCGCCACGGGCGATGAGCTTGGCGATCATCGGGTCGTAGAAGCCGGTGATCTCGGGCTGTGCGCCGTCGACGTCCACGGGGTCCACGGCGCCGGCGGCGGGGCCAGTCTGCGGTCCGGAGCCGAACGCGCGCTCCTCGGCCGGCCGGGAGGGCAGCAGGAGCGTGTCGACGCGGACGCCCTCGCCGGCGGGCTCGCGCCAGCGCAGCACCGGCCCGGTGGAGGGCAGGAAGCCGTTCGCGGGGTCCTCCGCGTAGACGCGGGCCTCGACGGCGGCGCCGTCGAGGGTCACGTCCTCCTGGGCGAAGCCGAGCGGCCCCCCCGCGGCGATGCGCAGCTGCAGCTCCACGAAGTCCAGGCGCTGTCCGCGCACCCGGACGACCTCCTCGGAGACCGGGTGCTCCACCTGCAGGCGGGTGTTCATCTCCATGAAGAAGAACTCGTCCGGGTTCTCGTCCGAGACGAGGAACTCGACGGTGCCGGCACCGCGGTAGCCCACGGACACGGCCGCGTCCACGGCGGCCCGGCCCAGGCGCTCGCGGAGCTCGGCCCCGTGCGCCAGCCCGGTCAGCAGGGGCGCGGGGGCCTCCTCGATCACCTTCTGGTGGCGGCGCTGCAGGGAGCACTCGCGCTCACCCAGGTGCACGGTGGCGCCGTGGGCGTCCGCGAACACCTGCACCTCGACGTGCCGGGGCGCGGTGATGAGCCGCTCGAGCAGCAGCGTGTCGTCGCCGAACGCCGAGCGCGCCGTGCGCCGGGCCGAGGCGAGGGCGCCGGGCAGCTCCTCGGCGGCGCGCACGGCCACCATGCCCTTGCCGCCGCCGCCCGCGGAGGGCTTGATCAGCAGCGGGAAACCGACGCGCTCGGCCTCGGCCGTGATCTGCTCGTCGGTGAGCGTGGGGTCCTGGATGCCGGGGACCACCGGCACGTCGTACGCGGCCACGGTCTCCTTCGCGCGGATCTTGTCCGCCATCGCGTCGAGCGAGGCCACGGGCGGGCCCACGAACACGATGCCGGCCGCCTCCAGCGCGCGGGCGAAGTCGGCGTTCTCGGACAGGAAGCCGTAGCCGGGGTGCACGGCCTGGGCGCCGGTGCGGCGCGCGGCGTCGACGACGGCGTCGATGTCCAGGTACGACTCGCGGGCCGGAGCCGGGCCGAGGCGGACCGCCGTGTCCGCCTCGCGGACGTGCCGCGCGTCGGCGTCGGCGTCGGAGTGCACGGCCACCGAGCGGATGCCGAGGCGGCGCAGGGTGCGGATGACGCGCACGGCGATCTCGCCGCGGTTGGCCACCAGCACGGTGTCGAACAGGGGCGTCCCCTGGGCGTGGTTCTCGGTCACTGGTGGCTCACATGCGGAACAGGCCGAACCGGGAGTCCGGCAGCGGGGAACGGGAGATGACGTCGAGGGCCAGGGAGAGCACCCGGCGGGTCTGGCCGGGGGTGATCACCCCGTCGTCCCAGAGGCGGGCGGTGGAGTACAGGGGGCTGCCCTGGTCCTCGTACTGCCGACGGACCGGCGCCTGGAAGGCCTCGACCTCCTCGGAGGACATCGGCTCCTCCCCCGCGGCGGCCCGCTGGTCCTGCTTGATCTGCGTGAGCACGGAGGAGGCCTGCGGGCCGCCCATCACGGAGATGCGCGCGTTCGGCCACATCCACAGGAAGCGGGGTGAGTAGGCGCGGCCGCACATCGCGTAGTTGCCGGCGCCGAACGAGCCGCCGATCACCACGGTCAGCTTGGGCACGCGGGCGGTCGCGACGGCGGTGACCATCTTGGCGCCGTCGCGCGCGATGCCGCCGGCCTCCGCGTCCCGACCCACCATGAAGCCGGAGATGTTCTGCAGGAACAGCAGCGGGATGCCGCGCTGGTCGCACAGTTCGATGAAGTGCGCGCCCTTGCGGGCGGAGTCTCCGAACAGGATGCCGTTGTTGGCGAGGACGCCCACGGGGTGGCCGTCGATCCGCGCGAACGCGGTGACCAGGGTGGTGCCGTAGAGGGGCTTGAACTCGTGGACGGAGCCGCCGTCCACGAGGCGGTCGATCACCTCGCGCACGTCGTAGGGGGTGTTCACGTCCACGGGCACGACGCTGGTCAGCTCGGCCGGGTCCTTGGCGGGCTCCGCGGCGGGGGCGACCTCCCAGGCCGGCGCCTCGGCCGGGGGCAGGGTGGCCACGATGTCCCGGAGGATCTGCATGGCGTGCAGGTCGTCGTCCGCCAGGTGGTCCGCGACGCCGGAGCGCTCGGCGTGCAGCCGGCCGCCGCCGAGGTCCTCGGGCGAGACGTCCTCCCCGATCGCGGCCTTCACGAGCGGGGGGCCGCCGAGGAAGATGGTGCCCTGCTCGCGCACGATCACGGTCTCGTCCGACATGGCCGGCACGTACGCGCCGCCCGCCGTGGAGGAGCCGCACACCGCGGCCAGCTGCGGGATGCGCTGCGAGGAGAGCAGCGCCTGGTTCCGGAAGATGCGGCCGAAGTGCTCGCGGTCCGGGAAGACCTCGTCCTGGCGGGGCAGGAACGCGCCGCCGGAGTCCACGAGGTAGATGCACGGCAGGCGGTTCTCCAGGGCGATCTCCTGGGCCCGCAGGTGCTTCTTCACCGTCATGGGGTAGTAGGTGCCGCCCTTCACGGTGGCGTCGTTGCCGACCACCATCACGAGGCGGCCGTGGACCAGGCCGATGCCCGCCACGACGCCGGCGGCGGGGCTGTCCCCGTCGTACAGGCCGTGCGCGGCCAGCGCGCCGACCTCGAGGAAGGGCGAGCCCTCGTCGAGCAGCGCGTCGATGCGGTCCCGCACCAGCAGCTTGCCGCGGCCGGTGTGGCGCTCGCGCGAGCGCTCGGGCCCGCCGAGCGACGTGCG
>NZ_KV825259.1:0-2653 GCF_001816085.1 Micrococcus sp. HMSC31B01 | reverse complement strand
GCCGTGCCCGCCAGCACCCCCGCGCCGGTGCCGCCGGTGACCGCCGAGCCGGCCCGCGGCACCCAGTCCGAGCTGGGCGGGGACGTGTCCTACACGCTGCCGCAGTCGGCCCTGCTCCCGGCCGGGCCCCAGCCGAAGGAGCGCTCCGAGGCCAACGACCGGGTCGTCGCCGCGCTGACCACCACGTTCACCGAGTTCAAGGTGGACGCCCAGGTCACCGGGTTCTCCCGCGGGCCGACGGTGACGCGCTACGAGGTCGAGGTCGCCCCCGGCACCAAGGTGGAGAAGGTGACGGCGCTGGAGAAGAACATCGCGTACGCGGTGGCCTCCTCGGACGTGCGGATCCTCAGCCCCATCCCGGGCAAGCGCGCGATCGGCATCGAGATCCCCAACACGGACAAGGAGGTCGTGGCCCTCGGCGACGTCCTGCGCTCGCAGGCCGCCCAGCGCACCGACCACCCGATGGTGATGGGCGTCGGCAAGGACGTGGAGGGCGGCTACGTGGTGGCCAACCTCGCGAAGATGCCCCACATGCTCGTGGCGGGCGCCACCGGCGCCGGCAAGTCCTCGTTCGTGAATTCGATGATCACCTCGATCCTCATGCGCTCCACCCCGGACGAGGTGCGCATGGTGATGGTGGACCCCAAGCGCGTCGAGCTCACCGCGTACGAGGGCGTGCCCCACCTGGTCACCCCGATCATCACGAGCCCGAAGAAGGCGGCCGAGGCGCTGCAGTGGGTCGTCAAGGAGATGGACACCCGCTACGACGACCTCGCGGCGTTCGGCTACAAGCACGTGGACGACTTCAACAAGGCCGTCCGGGCCGGCCAGGTGAAGCTGCCGCCGGACTCCAAGCGCGTGCTGCGCCCGTACCCGTACCTGCTGGTCATCGTGGATGAGCTCGCGGACCTGATGATGGTCGCCCCGCGCGACGTCGAGGACGCGATCGTGCGCATCACCCAGCTGGCCCGTGCGGCCGGCATCCACCTCGTGCTCGCCACGCAGCGGCCGTCCGTGGACGTGGTCACGGGCCTGATCAAGGCCAACGTGCCCTCGCGCATGGCGTTCGCGACGTCGTCGGTCACGGACTCCCGCGTGGTCCTGGACCAGCCCGGCGCGGAGAAGCTGCTCGGCCAGGGCGACGCCCTGTTCCTGCCGATGGGCAAGTCCAAGCCCATGCGCGTGCAGGGGGCGTGGGTCAACGAGTCCGAGATCCACGCCGTCGTGGAGCACGTGAAGTCGCAGATGCAGGTCCAGTACCGCGCGGACGTGATCCCCGAGAAGACCGAGAAGGTCATCGACGAGGACATCGGCGACGACCTGGACCTGCTCCTGCAGGCCGTCGAACTCGTGGTCACCACGCAGTTCGGCTCCACGTCCATGCTGCAGCGCAAGCTGCGGGTGGGCTTCGCGAAGGCCGGCCGCCTCATGGACCTCATGGAGTCCCGCGGCGTCGTGGGCCCCTCCGAGGGCTCCAAGGCCCGCGACGTGCTGGTCAAGCCCGACGACCTCGCGGACGTGCTCGCCACCATCTCCGGAGACACCCCGCCCTCGGCCACCTCCGGCGACGGCGACGCCTCGGCCGGAACCGGCGACGGCGACGCCTCGGCGTCGGCCGCTCCGCGCGACCTGGTGCAGGAGGACCTGGACTCGCGCCCGGCCGCCGTGGACTGGAACGACGAGGACGATGATGAGGGATCGGAGGACGCGTGGCAGCTGACGGGCAGATGAGCGCGGCGGGCGGGGCGCAGCGCGTGTCCGCCTGGAACCTGCCGAACATCCTGACCTCGGTGCGCATCCTGATGGTGCCCTTCTTCGCCTGGGCGCTGTGGGTCGGCGGGCCGTGGGGCGGTGACTCGCTCGTCGCCCGGTGGCTCGCGCTGGCGCTGTTCGCGGCGGCCATGTACACCGACAAGCTCGACGGGGACATCGCCCGCGCCCGCGGGTTGATCACCGACTTCGGCAAGATCGCGGACCCCATCGCGGACAAGCTGCTCACGGGCACGGCCCTCGTGCTGTTCTCCCTGCTGGGGGAGCTGTGGTGGTGGGTGACCATCGTGATCCTGGTGCGCGAATGGGGCATCACCCTGATGCGCTTCGTGGTGATCCGCTACGGCGTGATGCCGGCCGGCCGCGGCGGCAAGCTCAAGACCGTGCTGCAGACCGTGGGCATCGGCCTGCTGCTCCTGCCCTTGGCCCCGGTCGTGGGCGGCTGGTGGCCGTGGGCCGGCTGGGTGGTCATCGGGGCCGCCACCGTGCTGACGGTGCTGACCGGCCTGGAGTACGTCAAGGACGCGTGGGTCCTGCGGCGGGACGCCCTCGCCGCCCAGCGGGGGGCCTGAGGCGATGACCATGGCAGGCGCCCAGGACGTGGTGCACGCGCTCGCGCACGCGGGCCGCACGGTGGCGACGGGGGAGTCCCTCACCGCCGGCCTGCTGGCCGCGCGCCTGGCCGACGTCCCCGGGGCGTCGGCCGTGCTGCACGGTGGCGTGGTGGCCTACCAGAACGCCGTGAAGACCGGCCTGCTGGGTGTGCCCGAGGACCTGCTCACGCGGGTCGGGGCGGTGGACGCGGACGTGGCCCGACGGATGGCCCTCGGCGCCCGGGCGGCCCTGGGCGCCGACGTCGGCGTGGCCACCACGGGCGTCGCCG
>NZ_KV825258.1:0-938 GCF_001816085.1 Micrococcus sp. HMSC31B01 | reverse complement strand
CGAGGCGTTCCTGCGCAGCCTGCGCGTGCAGCGCCGCCAGGACGCCCGCGAGCAGGACCTGGACCGCCGCGAGGCCGAGCTGCGGGCCCGCGAGGAGGAGCTGCGCCGTCGTCGGGAGCAGGGCGACGACGACGCCGACCCGGACGGCGACGGGCCGCGCGCCTGAGGGGCCCCGCCGGACTCAGCCGGGCAGACCCGCGTACGAGTGCAGGCCCGGGAAGTACGTGTTGACGATCGTGTAGTTGAACACGATGCACAGGAAGCCCACGATGCTCAGCCACGCGGCGCGGGCACCGGTCCAGCCGCGGGTGGCGCGGGCGTGCAGGTACGCCGCGTACACCACCCAGATCACGAAGGTCCAGACCTCCTTGGTGTCCCAGTTCCAGTAGCGGCCCCACGCGGCCTCGGCCCAGATCGCACCGGCGATCAGCGTGAAGGTCCACATGACGAAGCCGACGGCGTTGAGGCGGTAGGACCAGTTCTCCAGCCCCTGCGCGGCCGGCACGAGGCGCAGGAACGCCCACGAGCGCTCGCCCGCCGCAGCGCGCTTCTCCGCGCGGTCCTGCAGCAGCTGCAGCACGGACATCGCGGCGGTCAGCGCGAACAGCGAGCTGGCCAGCACGGCGATGGACACGTGGATGACGAGCCACGGCGTCTGCAGCGGCGGCTGGAGGTGGCCCACCGGCGTCGGGAAGCCCATGGTGGCCGCGCACATCATCGCCACGACGATGCCGGTGACGAACGTGCCCACGAAGCGCAGATCCTTGCGCAAGAGGAACAGCAGGTAGACGGTCGTGATCACGAGCGCGCCCGTGGTCATGAACTCGTACAGGTTGCCCCACGGCACGCGGGAGGCGGCGAGGCCGCGGGCGACGACGGCGAACGCGTGCAGCGCCCAGCCGACGGCCAGCACGGCCACGGCCACGTTGGCGACCGGG
>NZ_KV825257.1:0-2283 GCF_001816085.1 Micrococcus sp. HMSC31B01 | reverse complement strand
GCACCACCACGCCGCCGTCGTACTGGCGGGTCTCCGTCAGGCTCAGCCCGCCGGGCAGCGCCTGGACGTGCTCGGCGATGCGCTCGGCCTGATCCGCGTCCCCCAGCTGCAGCAGCGCGGAGCCGCCCGCGGCCAGGTGGCGGTCGATGACCTCCACGCAGGTGCGGGCGAGGTCGAGGCCGTCCGCGCCGCCGTCGATGGCGGTGACCGGGTCCCGGGGGAACCCGCCCGTCTCGGTGGAGCGGACCCACGGCGGGTCCGCGATGACGAGCGGGAAGCGCTCCCCCTCCGCCAGCGCCTCCTCGATCCGCGCCAGCCGCACGTCGACCTGCTCTCCCATGCCGTTGGCGGCGGCGTTGGCGGCCGCGACGTCGACGGCGGCGGGGCTGGAGTCCACCATCACCAGGTGCCGGTCCGTGCCGTGGACCGCGCCGAGGCCGATCTGACCGGCCCCGGCGCACAGCTCCAGGACCGCCCCGGGGGCGGCGTGCGCGAGCAGCTCGGCCGCCCACGCGGACTGCGCCTGCGTCCAGGGCCGGGGCTCGAGCACCCGGTCGTCGTAGGAGATCGTCAGGCCGCGGAAGCACAGGGCGGTGGGGGCGGTCTCGCTCATGCCCCCATCCTGCCCCACTGGCGGGGGCACAGGGAGGCGCGGGAGGGGCGGCGACGGGACGACGCCGGGCCGCCGCCGTCGGCCTAGGATGTGATCATGACCGCAGAGAACACCGATCAGCAGTTCCGCATCGAGCACGACACCATGGGCGAGGTGAAGGTGCCGGTGAACGCGCTCTACCGTGCACAGACCCAGCGCGCCGTGGAGAACTTCCCGATCTCCGGCAAGGGCCTCGAGCCCGCCCACATCCACGCCCTCGCGCAGGTCAAGAAGGCCGCGGCCAAGGCGAACGCCGAGCTGGGCATCATCTCGCAGGAGCGCGCGGACGCCATCGTCGCCGCCGCGGACCAGGTCATCGCCGGCGACCACGACGACCAGTTCCCGATCGACGTGTTCCAGACCGGCTCCGGCACCTCCTCCAACATGAACACCAACGAGGTGCTCGCCACCCTCGCCACCCGCGCACTGAAGGAGGCCGGCTCCGAGGACGAGGTGCACCCCAACGACCACGTCAACGCCTCCCAGTCCTCGAACGACGTGTTCCCGACCTCCGTGCACGTGGCCGTCACCGCCGCCCTCGTGAACGACCTCGTCCCGGCGCTGGACCACCTGGCCGTCTCCCTCGAGAAGAAGGCGGAGGCCTTCGCCGGCGTCGTGAAGTCCGGCCGCACCCACCTCATGGACGCCACTCCGGTGACCCTGGGCCAGGAGTTCGGCGGCTACGCCGCGCAGGTCCGCTACGGCATCGAGCGCATCCAGTCCGCGCTGCCGCGCGTGGCCGAGGTCCCGCTCGGCGGCACCGCCGTGGGCACCGGCATCAACACCCCGAAGGGCTTCTCCGCCCGCGTGATCGAGCTGCTCGCCGAGGAGACCGGTCTGCCGCTGACCGAGGCCCGCAACCACTTCGAGGCCCAGGCCAACCGTGACGGCCTCGTGGAGGCCTCCGGCCAGCTGCGGAACATCGCGTTCTCGCTCATGAAGATCAACAACGACCTGCGCTGGATGGGCTCCGGCCCGAACACCGGCCTCGGCGAGATCGCCATCCCGGACCTGCAGCCGGGCTCCTCGATCATGCCGGGCAAGGTCAACCCCGTGATCTGCGAGGCCGCGATCATGGTGTGCGCCCAGGTGATCGGCAACGACACCACCGTCGCCCTGTCCTCCACCAACGGCGCGTTCGAGCTCAACGTGGGCATCCCCGTGATGGCCGCCAACCTGCTCGAGTCCATCCGCCTGCTGGCCAACACGACGCGCGTCATGGCGGACAAGATGATCGACGGCATCGAGGCCAACGAGGAGCGCTGCGCCTTCCTCGCCGGCGCCTCGCCGTCCATCGTGACCCCGCTGAACAAGGTGATCGGCTACGAGGCCGCCGCCAAGATCGCCAAGCACGCCGTCGCGAACAAGATGACCGTGCGCGAGGCCGTCGTGGACCTCGGCTACGTCGAGCGCGGCGAGATCACCGAGGAGCAGCTGGACAAGGCCCTGGACACCATGTCCATGACCCACCCGGAGTGATCCGGCGGATTCGGTGAGCGGCGCGACGCCGCCTCCCGGGCCACGACGCCGAGCGGCCGTCCTCCCGTGCGGAGGGCGGCCGCTCGACGTTCACGCCAGCACCAGCACTCCGGCGGCCGCCGCCACCATCGCCGGCCCGAACGGCAGCGCCG
>NZ_KV825256.1:0-4283 GCF_001816085.1 Micrococcus sp. HMSC31B01 | reverse complement strand
CGGGTCCGTGCCGCCCGGGCGGACGGTCCCCCCGCGGTGGGCCGCTCCCACACCGCCGCCGACGTCACGTCGCGCTGAGCCCGCGGCGAAGCCCGGGCCCGGTCTGCGTCCCGGCCGATAGCATGGAGGGCATGTCCGCTCCCTCCGTCTCCGCCCGTCCGTCCGCCGTCGGCCTCGGGATGCCGCAGGTCCCGCGCGTTCGCCGATCCCGTGAGGAGGTGGAGGCGGCCGCGCCCGTGTCCGGTGAGAAGCGCGTGCTGCTGGCTGCCCCCCGTGGCTACTGCGCCGGCGTGGACCGCGCCGTCGTCGCCGTCGAGAAGGCCCTCGAGCACCACGGCGCCCCCGTGTACGTGCGCAAGGAGATCGTCCACAACCGGCACGTCGTGGACACCCTGACCGAGCGCGGCGTGGTGTTCGTCGACGAGCTGGACGAGGTGCCCGAGGGCGCCCTGACCGTCTTCTCCGCGCACGGCGTGTCCCCGGCCGTCGTCGAGGAGGCCGCCCAGCGTAACCTGCACACCATCGACGCCACGTGCCCGCTCGTGACCAAGGTGCACCGCGAGGCCGTGCGCTTCGCCAAGCAGGACAAGCGGATCCTGTTGATCGGCCACGACGGCCACGAGGAGGTCGAGGGCACGTTCGGCGAGGCGCCCGAGCACACCACGGTGATCAACGACGTCGCCGAGGCCCGCACCGTCCAGGTGGATGATCCGGACAACCTGATCTGGCTCTCCCAGACCACGCTCTCCGTGGACGAGACCCTCGAGATCGTCTCCGTGCTCCGCGAGCGGTTCCCGAACCTGCAGGACCCGCCCTCGGACGACATCTGCTACGCCACCTCCAACCGGCAGGCGGCCATCAAGTCGATCTCGCCGGAGTGCGACCTGGTGATCATCGTGGGCTCGGCGAACTCCTCGAACTCGGTGCGCCTCAAGGAGGTCGCCGCGGAGTACGGGGCCTCCCGCGCCGAGCGCGTCGACTTCGCCAACCAGGTGGACGAGTCCTGGTTCGAGGGCGTGGCCACCGTGGGCCTGTCCTCCGGCGCGTCCGTGCCCGAGGTGCTGGTCCAGGAGGTGCTCGCGCTGCTGGCCGAGTACGGCTACGGGCAGGTGGACGAGGTGGTGACCGCCGAGGAGGACATCATCTTCTCCCTGCCCAAGGAGCTGCGCGCCGAGATGAAGCGCGTGGGCGACGACGGGCGCGCCCTCGGCGGACGCCGCCGCGACGCTGAGGCCTGAGCGCACCCCTCGTCTCCTCGCTGAGGCCCGCAGACGCGCCGTCACGATGCCGGCGTAGCGGCGCGTCTGCGGGCCTCGGCGTTCCGGGCCGGCGGGTGGTCAGGACTCAGAGTCCGAAGACCCAGACGAGCAGGGTCATCGACGCGAGGGAGATGAGCACGGCGGCGATGATGTTCAGCCACACGCCGCCCTTCACCATCTGACCGATGGTCACGTAGCCGGAGCCGTACGCGATGGCGTTCGGCGGGGTGGCCACGGGCAGCATGAACGCGCAGGTCGCGGCGAGGGCGACGGGCGCGGCCAGCATGAGCGGGGCGACGCCGGTGCCCAGGGCCACGCCGGAGGCGACCGGCAGGAACGTGGCCGCGGTGGCCGTGTTCGAGGTCATCTCGGTCAGCAGCAGGATGCCGACGGCGGCGATCACCACGAGCACCCACACGGGGATGTCGCCGAAGTCCTTGACCTGCTCACCGAGCCACGTGGACAGGCCCGACTTGGAGAACTGACCGGACAGGGCCAGGCCACCGCCGAACAGCAGGAGCACGCCCCACGGCAGCTCCTTCGCGGCCTCCCAGTCCAGGAGGCGCACGCCGCGCCCGGCCCCGCCACCGGCCGGCAGGAGGAACAGGATGAGCCCGACGACCATGGCGATGGCCGCGTCCGAGAGCAGCGGGGACTTCAGGTCCAGGACGTACTCGGAGATCAGCGGCACGGTGATCCAGGCCAGCGCGGCGAGGATGAAGACGGCGAGGACCTTGGCCTCGGGGGCGCTCATGCGGCCGAGGCGGGCCAGCTCGGTGGCGATCAGGTCGCGGCCGCCGGGGACCTCGTCGATCTCGGGGCGGAACAGCACGCGGGTGAGCAGGAACCAGCACGCGAAGAGCAGCACGACGGCGATCGGCACGCCGACCAGCATCCACTGGCCGAAGCCGATCTCCACGCCGTGCTCGGCGGCCATGTGGCCCGCGAGCAGGGTGTTGGGCGGGGTGCCGATGATGGTGCCGAGCGAGCCGATGGACGCGGCGTAGGCGATGCCGAGCATGAGCGCGGTGCCGAAGTTCGTCTTCGTCAGGGAGCGGATCTCGGCCTGCGTGGGGGCCTCGCCGGGCGCGGATGCGGGCGCGGCGGGGCGGTCGGCCTGGTCCGCTGCCTCGTCCCCGGTCAGGGCGCCGTCCGTGCCGTAGCGCTGGACGAGCACGAGGATGGACACGCCGATGGGGAGCATCATCACGGCGGTGGCGGTGTTGGACACCCACATGGAGATGAACCCGGTGGCGATCATGAAGCCCAGGACGAGGTTCACGGTCCTGGCGCCCATGAACGTCAGGACGCCGAGCGCGATGCGCCGGTGCAGGTTCCAGCGCTGCATGGCCAGGGCGAGCATGAAGCCGCCCATGAACAGGAAGATGATGTTGTTGCCGTAGCTCGCGCCGACGGCGTCGAAGGTGATGCCGCCGTCGGACTCCTCGGCGGGCACGCCGAGCGGGAAGACCACGAGCGGCAGCAGGGCGGTGGCGGGGATGGGCAGGGCCTCGGTCATCCACCACACGGCCATGAGCACGGCGGTGGCGGCGACGAGGCGGGGCCAGACGCCGAGGTCGCCCGGCATCAGCAGGAACAGGGCGACGGCGAGCAGGGGGCCGGCCACGAGGCCGATGATGCGCTTGACGTTCTCGCCGCCGGTCAGCGGCTCGTCACGCATGCCCGGGGAGAGCTCGTGTTCGAACTCCTGGGCGGCCGCCCGGGGGTTGAAGCGGGAGACGTGCTCGTTGACGTTGCTCGGCGGGGGGGTCGATCGGGACTCCACGGGGCCTCCTCATCAAGTCAGGCCCTCGGCGCGGCCTGGCAATTCTCTGTGAGTTTCACGGTAGCAAGTGGCCCGGGACACGGAAAGACGACGTCGGGGCCGCGACGGCCCACCCGCCCGGCCCTGCTCACGCCTCCCGCGCCGACTCCGCCCGACGACGGCGCAGCTCGTCCTCCTCCACGCCCGCGACCAGTTCCGGGGCGGCCAGGGGCCGGGGCGCGGACTCGAGCGTGCGGATGTCCGGCGTGGGGGCCAGGCCCGGGTCGGCGTCGCGGAGGCGCCGGGCGGCGGGGAGCACGCGCGACTCGACGTTGCCGACGAGCTGGTTGTAGCGGTCCACGGCGGTCTTGAGGGATCCGCCCATGCGGTCCAGGTGGGTGCCGAGCGTGCCGAGGCGCTCGTAGAGGTCCTTCGCGCTGGCCACCACGGTGTGGGCGTTCTCGGCCAGGGTGTCCTGCCGCCAGGCATAGGCCACGGACTTCAGGGCGGTCAGGAGGGAGACGGGGGCGACGAGCGCGACGTTCCGGGAGAACGCGTGGTCCAGCAGCCCGGGGTCCGCGTCCAGGGCCGCGGCCAGGAGTGACTCGGCGGGCAGGAAGCACAGGACCAGCTCGGGGGAGTGCTCGAGGCCGGCCCAGTAGGACTTCGCGGAGAGCTGGTCCACGTGGCGGCGCACGGCCGCGGCGTGCTGGGCGGCCAGCGCCTGACGCCGCTCGTACGCCTCCTCGCCGGGCTCATCCGCGAGGGCCTCGGCGGCCAGCGCGTCCCCGATGGGGGCCTTGGCGTCCACGGCCATGGCCTTGCCGCCGGGCAGGGACACCACGAGGTCCGGGCGGAGGCGCTCGCCGTCCCTGCCGGACAGCGTGGCCTGCTCCGTGAAGTCCACGTGGTGGAGCATGCCCGCCGCCTCGACGACCCGCCGCAGCTGCGCCTCGCCCCAGTGGCCCCGCGCGGAGGTGGACTTGAGGGTGGCCATGAGCGACGTGGTCTGGTTCAGCAGGTCCCGGTCCGTGGCCGCGGCGGCGCGGAGCTGCTCCCCGAGCCGGCCGAACTGGGACGCCCGGTCCCGTTCCAGCACGCTCACCTGCTCCTGGAGCGCCGCCAGCCGCTGGCCCAGCGGGGCGAGCGTGGACATCACCTGGGACTCCGCGCGTTGGCGTTCGGCGTCCTCGGCGCGCGCGGCCGTGAGCGCGCGCTGCTCCGCCCGGGCGGCCGCGAGCTCCTCTCGCGTCCCCTGG
>NZ_KV825255.1:0-1984 GCF_001816085.1 Micrococcus sp. HMSC31B01 | reverse complement strand
GCCGCCTGCTGCTGCACGGCCTGCGGGGCGGCCGGGGCGGAGGTGACGTCCACCTTGTCGAAGCCCGCGGCGATCACGGTCACGCGCACCTCGTCGCCGAGGGCGTCGTCGATGACCGCGCCGAAGATGATGTTGGCCTCCGGGTGGGCGACCTCCTGGACCAGTCGCGCGGCCTCGTTGATCTCGAAGAGGCCGAGGTCGGAGCCGCCCTGGATGGAGAGCAGCACGCCGTACGCGCCGTCGATGGAGGCCTCGAGCAGCGGCGAGGCGATCGCCAGCTCGGCCGCCTTGACGGCGCGGTCCTCGCCCTGCGCGTGGCCGATGCCCATGAGCGCGGAGCCCGCGCCCTGCATCACGGACTTCACGTCCGCGAAGTCGAGGTTGATCAGGCCCGGGGTGGTGATCAGGTCGGTGATGCCCTGGACGCCGGAGAGGAGCACCTGGTCCGCCTGACGGAAGGCGTCCATGACCGAGACGTTGCGGTCCGAGATGGACAGCAGCCGGTCGTTCGGGATCACGATGAGGGTGTCGACCTCGTCCCGCAGGGCGTCGATGCCCGCCTCGGCGGAGCCGGCGCGACGGCGGCCCTCGAACGTGAACGGACGGGTCACGACGCCGATGGTCAGGGCGCCGAGCGAGCGCGCGATGCGGGCCACGACGGGCGCCCCGCCGGTGCCGGTGCCGCCGCCCTCGCCCGCGGTCACGAACACCATGTCCGCGCCCCGCAGGACCTCCTCGATCTCCTCCGCGTGGTCCTCGGCGGCCTGGCGGCCCACCTCGGGGTTCGCGCCCGCGCCGAGTCCACGGGTGAGCTCGCGGCCCACGTCCAGCTTCACGTCCGCGTCCGACATCAACAGCGCCTGGGCGTCCGTGTTGATGGCGATGAACTCCACGCCGCGGAGCCCCACCTCGATCATGCGGTTCACGGCGTTCACGCCGCCGCCGCCGATGCCGACGACCTTGATGACGGCCAGGTAGTTCTGGGGTGCAGCCACGGTGTTGGTTCCCTTTGTTCGAGATCTCGAGAGGTCCGCGCGAGGCACATCGCCCCGATGATCGGCGGCCACCCGGGGTGGACACCTTCAAGCACAGCGTGAAGCGAGCCTCGCGCGCGTTCGGGTCCACCGTACTGGGAGGCCCGCGTCACGTGCAAAAGAAAACGGCGTGTCCACGCGGAAAAGACGGCTCCCGCATCAACTTTCACGTGAGACTCGAAGGAGCAGTCACCGCGGTGATGGCACCCCGACTCGCGCGAGGCCACGCACCCCGACCTTCACCTTCACGTTCTACTGGAAACTCCTGCGGCCCCGGTTCAGCGCGTGATCGGCCGCGTGGGCACGGAGACGTCGATCTCGGCGACGCCACCCTCCGCGGACCCGTGCCGCTCGTCCGCCAGGAACGCCTCGGCCACGGGCCCCTTGAGGCCGGCGTCCTGCGCGTCGCCCCAGACCAGGGTCACCCCACCCTCGAGCGCCAGACGGACCTGGCCCGGGCCCCGGGAGTCGGCCGTCTCGACACGATCCGCCACGGCCTCCGGCAGGGCGGCCAGCACCTCGGCCACCTCGGCGCGCTCCTCCTGCGCCCGCTGCGCCAGCTCCTCCGAGAACGCGGGGAGGTCCTCGCCCTCGAGCCGTTCCTCCGGCACTCCCGTCAGGACGGTGCCGTCTGCGAGCAGCAGCTGCACACCGTCGTCGCCGTCCCGCCGGGCCCGCGTCTCATGCTCCCGGACCACGACCTCCAGGCCGGTGGGCAGGCGGGGAACGGTCTGGACCTCGGCCACTCCGGGCAGACCACCGACCAGCTCGCCCACACGGCCGGCGCCGACGCGGGACAGCGGCACGCCGTACACGGGCTCCAGGCGCTCCTGGACCTCGGCGGCGGAGACATGGCGGGTGCCGGTGACCTCGACGCGGTCCACCGCGAGCACGGGCGAGAAGAACACGACCCAGCCCAGGGCGCCCAGCACCGCGAGGACCGCGGCCGC
>NZ_KV825254.1:0-6134 GCF_001816085.1 Micrococcus sp. HMSC31B01 | reverse complement strand
CGCTCGAGGCTCGGGGCGTCGAGCTGGAGATCGGCCTGCCCGACGGCGCCCGCGCGCCCCTGCTGACCGTCCTCGCCGAGGCGCTGGCCGAGGGCCACGGCGAGCGCGCCGCCGTCCTCGTGGTCACCGCGACCACCCGCGAGGCCGAGGACCTCGTGACCGACCTCGCCGCCTGGGCCCCCGCCGGTGCCGCCGCGCTGTTCCCGTCCTGGGAGACGCTGCCCCACGAGCGCCTGTCCCCGCGCTCGGACACCGTGGGCGCGCGCCTGGCCGTGCTGCGCCGCCTCGCCCACCCCGAGGAGCACGCGGAGGGCCCGCTGCGCATCGTCGTCGCCCCCGTGCGCGCCGTGCTGCAGCCCCTCGTGGCCGGGCTCGGCGAGCTGAGCCCCGTGACCCTGCGGACGGGGGAGGAGCGGGACTTCGACGCCGTGGTGGCCGCGCTCGCGGACGCCGCCTACTCCCGCGTGGACATGGTCAGCCGTCGCGGCGAGTTCGCGGTGCGCGGCGGGCTGATCGACGTGTTCCCGCCCACCGAGGACTACCCCGTGCGCATCGAGTTCTTCGGCGACGAGGTGGAGCAGATGCGCTGGTTCTCCGTGGCGGACCAGCGCTCCCTCGAGGACACCACGGAGGACGGCTCGGGCCACCCCTCCGAGCTGTACGCGCCCCCGTGCCGCGAGCTGCTCATCACGGACCACGTGCGCCGGCGCGCGAAGGAGCTGATCCCGGCCATGCCCGCCGCCGCGGACATGCTGGACCGGATCGCCGAGGGCGTGGCCGTGGAGGGCATGGAGTCCCTCTCCCCGCTGCTGGCCGAGGCCATGACGTCGCTGCCCCGCATGCTGCCCGCAGGCTCGCTGACCGTCCTCGTGGAGCCCGAGCGCCTGCGCGGCCGCGCCGACGACCTGCTGGCCACCAACGAGGAGTTCCTCCAGGCCGCGTGGGCCGGCGCCGCGCAGGGCGCGGTCGCCCCGGTGGACGTGGCCGGGGCGGACCAGTCCGCCGCGGGCGGCTTCCTCACGGTGGCCGAACTCCGCGCGGCCGCCCTCGAGCAGGACCAGGGGTTCTGGTCCGTCACCGCGCTGGTCTCGGACGCTGAGCTGCTGCCCGACGCCGCCACCCTGCGCGCCACCCTCGGCGTCCCGCAGACCTTCTCGGGCGACATCGAGGCCATGGTCGCGCACACCCGCGTCCGGCTCGCGGAGGGGTGGCATGCCGTGGTCCTCACCGACGGCCCCGGCTCCGCCCGCCGTCTCGCCGAGCTCACCACGGAGGCCGGCCTCACGGCCTCCGTGGCGGACGGGCCCCTGCCCGCGGACCTCGCCCCGGGGCGGGTCTCCATCGCGACGGCGCCCGTCGGCTCCGGCTTCACGATCCCGGACGCGCAGATCGCCCTGATCACGGAGCACGACCTCTTCGGCCGGCACCGCACCGCTGGCACGCGCGCCCCCGGAGCGCGGCTGGCCCGGAAGCGGCGCAACGCCGTCGACCCGCTGACCCTGCAGCCCGGCGACCACGTGGTGCACTCCCAGCACGGCATCGCCCGCTTCGTGGAGCTGCAGCGCCGCAAGGTCACCGGCGGCCCGCGCACCGCCCCCGGCGCCGAGGAGTCCTACCGCGAGTACCTCGTGCTGGAGTACGCGCCCTCGAAGCGCGGCGCCCCCGGCGACCGGCTGTTCGTGCCCACTGACCAGCTCGACCTGATCTCCACCTACGTGGGCGGGGAGACGCCGTCGCTGTCCAAGATGGGCGGCTCGGACTGGGCGCAGACCAAGTCCAAGGCCAAGCGCGCCACCCGCGAGATCGCCGGCGAGCTCATCCGCCTGTACTCGGCCCGTATGGCCTCGCGCGGCCACGCGTTCGCCCCGGACACCCCGTGGCAGGGCGAGCTGGAGGAGGCGTTCCCGTTCATCGAGACGCCGGATCAGCTGACCACCATCGAGGACGTCAAGAAGGACATGGAGGCGGCCGTCCCCATGGACCGGCTCGTCTCCGGCGACGTCGGCTTCGGCAAGACCGAGGTGGCCGTGCGCGCCGCGTTCAAGGCGGTGCAGGACGGCAAGCAGGTGGCCGTCCTCGTCCCGACGACGCTGCTCGCCCGCCAGCACCACCAGACGTTCTCCGACCGGTTCGCCGGCTTCCCCGTCAAGGTGGCCGCGCTCTCCCGGTTCCAGACCGCCAAGGAGTCCAAGGAGGTCGTCGAGGGGCTCGCGCACGGCGAGGTGGACGTGGTGATCGGCACCCACCGGCTGCTCTCCGACCAGGTGCAGTTCAAGGACCTGGGCCTGGTGATCGTGGACGAGGAGCAGCGCTTCGGCGTCGAGCACAAGGAGGCGCTGAAGAAGATGCGCACCAACGTGGACGTGCTCGCCATGTCCGCCACGCCCATCCCGCGCACCCTCGAGATGTCCCTCACCGGCATCCGTGAGACCTCCACGCTGGCCACCGCCCCGGAGGAGCGCCACCCCGTGCTCACCTCGGTGGGCCCGTACTCGGACCAGCAGGTCACCGCGGCCATCCGCCGCGAGCTGATGCGCGAGGGCCAGGTGTTCTACGTGCACAACCGCGTCACCACCATCGACAAGGTGGCCAAGCGCATCGCCGAGCTGGTGCCGGAGGCGCGGATCGCCGTCGCCCACGGCAAGATGAGCGAGGCCCGGCTCGAGCAGATCATGGTGGACTTCTGGGAGCGGAAGTTCGACGTGCTCGTCTCCACCACGATCATCGAGACCGGCCTGGACATCGCCAACGCCAACACCCTGATCGTGGAGGACGCCCACCGCTACGGCCTCTCGCAGCTGCACCAGCTGCGCGGCCGCGTGGGCCGTGGCCGCGAGCGGGCGTACGCGTACTTCCTGTACGACCCGCAGAAGCCCCTGGGCGAGGTGGCCCTCGAACGCCTCAAGGCCGTGGCCACCCACAACGAGCTCGGCGCGGGCATGCAGCTGGCCATGAAGGACCTCGAGATCCGCGGCGCCGGCAACCTGCTGGGCGGGGAGCAGTCCGGCCACATCGCCGGCGTGGGCTTCGACCTCTACCTGCGGATGGTGGGCGAGGCCGTGGCCGACTTCAAGGGCGAGGAGGACACCGCGCCCGCCGAGGTGAAGGTGGAGCTGCCGGTCAACGCCCACCTGCCGCACGACTACGTGCCGGGGGAGCGGCTGCGCCTCGAGATGTACCGCAACCTCGCCCAGGCCGCGGACGACGCCGCCGTGGACGCCGTGGTGGAGGAGCTCAAGGACCGGTACGGCCCGCTGCCGGAGCCGGTGGAGGCGCTCGTCGCCGTCGCCCGGTTCCGCAACCGGGCGCGAGCCGCGGGCGTCACCGAGGTCATGCTGCTGGGGCAGAACGTGAAGTTCGGCCCCGCCGCGGACCTGCCGGAGTCCCGTCAGATGCGCCTGACCCGCATGTACAAGGGCGCCCAGGTCAAGCCGGCCCTGAACGGCGTCCTCATCCCGCGTCCCAAGACCAAGCCGGTCATGGGTCAGGACCTCGTGGACGTCCCGCTGCTCGAGTGGGCGCAGCAGGTGGTCGACGCGATCTTCGCGCCGGAGGGCTGAGGCGGGTCAGGCCGTCCTCACGCGGACGAGGATGCCGTGCGCCTCGAGCATCTCGAGGAAGGCGTGGACGTCGGCCGCGACGTCGGCGGGAGCGAGGCCGAACGCCTCCGCCACCTGGACCGTGACGTCCGTCGTCGACAGCGGCACCGGCGGATCCGCGACCAGGTCGTCCTCCGGGGTGCGGCCTCCCACGAGGACGTCCCAGATCACGTCGCCCGAGGCGCTCAGCAGCAGCGGCTGACCGGCCTCGAGCGTCATGACGGCGGTCTGGCCGCCGGCGGTGCGGGCCCACGCGATGTCGGGGGCGAGCGCCCAGCCCTCGGTGGTCTCACCGGCCACGGCGCACCGCCTTCGTCCAGGCCCAGCCGGCGAGTGCGCCGAGCCGGGCGCGCTGCTCGCGCCACAGGTCCGCGCGGGTGACGGGTCGGCCCAGGCGCATCTGCAGATGGGGGCGGTTCACCGGGATCGTGCGGGCCACGAGGGCGGCCCGCTCCCGCACCGTGGCGGCCGACCGCCACCGGGTGCGGAACAGCTCAAGACCGCTCTGGCTCTCGTGCAGCGCCGCGAAGAGGGTCAGCTGCCGGGTGTCGACGCCGTCGGCGGCCTCGCCCGTGGCGACGTGCCAGGCCGCGCCCGCGTCCAGCCGGTGGGCTTCTTCGCGCAGGGCGGCCCAGCTCTCGGCGGGGAGGGACTCCCGGATGTGCCGGACGTCGAGGCCACCGCGGAACGGGTCGCGGGCCGCGTGGACGATCACGACGAGCCGCTGATGGCGCGGACTCGGCACCGGGACAGACCGGCCGGCGATCACGAGGTGGACGTGCTCGCTCCACAGGGCGTCGAAGGTTGCCTCGGGGGACGCGCCGAGGCCGGGGAAGAGCCGATGCACGTCCACATACCCCAGCTGGTCATGCCAGAGCGTGGCCGCGTGCTGGAAGATCGACCCTTCCGAGAAGTCAGCGACCGGTTCCCAGGCGTGGGCGTGCAGGAGCTCGATGACGGCGGTGGCATCGGCCGGATGGACCAGCAGGTCTACGTCCGAACTGCGGCGGTGCTCCGGGTAGACGCCGGGCTCCGTGGCGTAGCCCTTGACGTGCAGGCCGCGAATGCCGACCCGGTCCAGCAGATGCGTGATGCGGGCGTGGGCGAGGCGGACGCGGACCTCGAAGTCCAGGGACGGCGGGGCGGCCGGTCGCTGTCCCGTCGCTCGTTCTCCCATGGCCGCGAGCTTAGTCGACCCAAAGGAGGCCCGGCGGTGACTGTGCCGGATGCCCGGTGCAAAGTTAAAGGGGGTTCAGGTGGATTCGTGGACTGACGGCGCGAGACCCGCACGCTCCCGGGTGCTCCGTGTTGACGTGCCATCCATGAACGCGTGGCAGGACTCGCGATGAGCTGCGCGACCTGTCTAGATCCACCTGCAGAGTTCCATTCTCATGTTCACCGAGCATGCCGTTCCCCGCGATCGTCCCCCTGCCGCAGGGCATCCCAGACCTGGACTGGTTGCGCTAATGGGCGCGGATCGCGGGCTTCATCGGTCTTGTTGACTGCATCGCCCGCGGTCGGCTCAGTCGCCGCTCGCTCTGATGCGGACGCGGCGGTGGAAGGTGGCCCTGCTCGTCACCGCCGCGGTGTGCGTCTTCCTCACGGGCCCTGCACCTCCATGGCGGGCTTGGCGTGCGCCGTCCTGTGGCTCTGGTCGACGCCGCAGATGGGGGTGGCGTCGTGCTCGTCCTCGCCATCCTCGGCGCCTACGCATTCTTAGGCTGCGCCTGTCCGCCCCCCGGCTGCGCACCCCTGCGCGTGGCAGTGGAGGCGGCCCCGTCCCCGATCTCTGACGCCGGCCGGTCAGGCGCCCGTCGGCTCCTCGTCCACGACGTCCCCGTCGAGGGCCCGGGCGATCTCCCACGCCAGCAGCTCGACGATCGGCTGCGCGGTCTGCGCCATCGCGGCGTAGCCCTCGGCGGGGCCGCGGAACGGGTCCGGCAGATCCGCGTCCGGCCGCTCCCCGTGGGCGATCAGGCGGGAGCGCAGCTCCGCCAGCGCCGTGACGAGCGCGGTGACGCCCGCGCCCGGAGGGACCGCCGCGGCGAGCTCCTCGCCGTGGTCGCGCAGGAGGGTGCCCATGCCGAGGATCGTGAAGGTCCGGCGCACCGCCGCGGGGTCCTCGCGCAGCACCTCGTCCAGGTGGTCGTCCGTCGCGGTCAGGACGAGGTCCTGTCCCGCCAGCGAACGCCCGGTCAGCTGCTGCGGTCGATGCTGCGTCAACGCGGCGCGGACTCGGCGGCTCGGTGCGAGGTCGAGCAGCGGGCCGGGGACGGTCAGCGCCTGGTTCGGTTCCGTGCCCGCGCTCGTGACCTCCGCGCGGCCCCGGTCGCCGAGCAGGGCGTTGAGCTGCGCCTGCAGCGCGTACTCCACATAGGCGGAGCGGCAGATGTTGCCCGTGCACACGACGAGGACGCGGGCGCTCGGCACGGGGCCGGGGACACGGTCGGCCGGGTGGGGGAGGAACGCCGGGCCGAGCCGGAACTCGGCGAGGCGATCCTCCCGCGCCGTGGAGGCCGCCGGGGCGCCGGCGTC
>NZ_KV825253.1:0-3559 GCF_001816085.1 Micrococcus sp. HMSC31B01 | reverse complement strand
CGGCGCCGGCCCCCGGCGGGCCCGAGGCGTCGGCCCGGCCCACTCCGGAGGCGGACACCGCGCCCACCGGCCTGGACCGCTCCTACGGCGTGACCCTGCCCCCGGAGGAGGTCGCCAAGCTCATCGAGGCGCGCGGCGGCCACCCGCCCCGGCCCCAGGACGAACCGCGCGGCTGAGCCCCGTCAGAGGGACCAGGACTCGAGTCGCCGGAGCATGTCGCGCTTCTTGCTCGCATGACCGTGCATCCGGCCCAGGATGTCGCCGAGGACGGTGACGGCGCGGTCGATGTACGGGCCCTTGTTCAGCATCGCGGCCTCGGCCCGCTGCGCCATCGCGGCGTCCGTGATCTCCGCCCGTGAGGGCAGGCCGGTCTTGGCGAGGGACTCGAGGACCTGGGTGGCCCAGATCGCGGGCACGTGCGCGGCCTCGCACAGCCACAGGATCTCCTCCTGCAGCTCGGCCATGCGTGCGAAGCCGGCCTCCACCGCCAGGTCGCCCCGGGCGATCATCACCCCGACGTCCCGCCAGCGCATCGCCTCGAGCAGCATCCGCGGCAGCTGCCGGAAGGCCTCCACCGTCTCGATCTTCAGCGTGATGTCCACGTCCGGTGCGTCCTCGGCCTCGAGCGCGTCGATCAGCTGGGCCACGTCCTCGGCCGAGCGGACGAAGGACATGTTCACCATGTCCGCGTGGCGGGCCGCGAACGGGATGTGGGCGAGGTCCTCGTCCGTGAGGGCCGGGATGGCCAGGTGCGTGTCCGGGAAGTTCACGCCCTTCTCCGCCTTGAGCTTCGCCCCGCGAGGGCCGGCCTGGGTCACCTCGAGGGTGATCTCGTCGGCGGACACCGCTGTGATCCGCGCGCCGATCCGTCCGTCGTCGAGGGAGACCCGGTCGCCGACCGCCGCATCCGCGAACGCCTGCGCCAGGGTGAGGCCGATCCGGTAGGGCGGCGTGTCGACCGCGGGGACCGGCTCGAGCGAGCGGGCCAGCACGATCTCCTCGCCCTCGTGCACGCGCATGGACTGCTCGAGCGGGGGCAGCGGCCCGACCTCGAGCGGCCCGTGCGGCGTCGTCAGCGCCGTGCCCGTCGCCCAGTAGACCGTCTTCTCCGCCCGCACGAGCACGCCCTCGCCGTCCACCTGCTCGACCTCGAGCCTGCGGTGAGCGCCACGCGCGTCGGTCAGCTCGATCTCGTCGCCGCGCTGCAGGACCGCCAGGGTCGTCCCCTCCGGGTCCGCGAGCGGCACGACGACGGCGCCGTCCGGCCGGTCCGCTGTGGCCACGGCGTCGTGGGGCCCGGCGGCGAGCCACACGCGGGAGGGCTCGGTGACGATCCCGGAGGGGTCCCGGGCGGGCTTCACCTTCACGACGCGCGGTCCCGGCTCGATGGGGCCGGTGCGCACCTTCGGCCCGGCCAGGTCCATCGCGACCAGGGGTGCGGGCCGGCCCGCACCGGCACACCGGCGGACCGCCGCGATCATGGCGGCCCACGCCTGCTCGTCGTCGTGGGCGCAGTTCACGCGCGCCAGGTCCATGCCGGCCTCGGCGATCCGGGCCACGAGCTCTGGGTCCGTGGCGGCCTCGGAGGGCATGGTCACCATGATGCGCGCGTCCCGGTCGCCGCGGGCCGGACCGAGCAGGCTCGCCGCGTTGCGGGCGAGGATGGCGCGGCCCTCGGCGGAGGTCAGGGCGTCGTCCTCGGGCGCGGGGGCGGGGTCGCCGTCGAGCGCGCGGGCGGCGGCCAGCACCGCGTCCACGTGGCCCAGCACGCCGGCCTCCATGCGGCCCAGAGAGGACAGTCCGGCGTCGCTCAGCGCCTCCTGCAGGGGCCGCAGGTCGGTGCCGCGCAGGGCGACGTAGTGCACGAGGTTCCGGGCCGAGGCCCGGTGGCGCTCCCGGACGCGGGAGATGAGGTCGGCGTGCTCCGCCTCGGCGGAGAGGAGGCGGTCGCGGAGGGCGGTGAGCTCGGTGGTCAGGTCGATACCCATGGTCCGAACCCTAGGGGCGCCCTCCGCGCCGGATCACGCCTGGAGCCGCGCCATCCAGGCCTCGATCTCGTCCGGGGTGCGGGGGAGGACCGCGGAGAGGTTCTCGGCCCCGTCCTCGGTCACGAGGATGTCGTCCTCGATGCGCACGCCGATGCCGCGGTACTCCTCGGGGACGGCCAGGTCCTCCTCCTTGAAGTACAGACCCGGCTCGATCGTGAAGACCATGCCCGGCTCGAGCACGCCGTCCAGGTAGAGCTCCCGCTTGGCCTGCGCGCAGTCGTGCACGTCGAGGCCGAGGTGGTGCGAGGTGCCGTGGGGCATCCAGCGCCGGTGGTGCTGGCCCTCGTCCGAGAGCGCGACCTCGGCCGAGACCGGCAGCAGGCCCCAGCCGTCGAGGCGGTCGACGAGCACCCGCATGGCCTCGGCGTGGAGCTCGCGGAACCGGATGCCGGGGCGCACGATCGCGAAGGCGGCGTCCGCGGCGTCGAGGACCGCATGGTAGATGCGGCGCTGCACGTCCGTGAACGTGCCGGACACGGGCAGGGTGCGGGTGATGTCCGCGGTGTAGAGGGAGTCGTCCTCGACGCCGGCGTCGAGCAGCAGCAGCTCACCCGGGCGCACGGCGCCCGTGTTGCGGATCCAGTGCAGGATCGTGGCGTTGTTGCCGGAGGCCGCGATCGTGTCGTAGCCCAGGTCGTTGCCCTCGAGGCGGGCGCGGGCGAAGAAGGCGCCCTCGACCACGCGCTCGCCGCGGTCGTGGCCCACGGCGCGCGGCAGGGCCCGCACGACGTCCTCGAAGCCCGCGATCGTGGCGGCCACCGAGGCGCGCATCCGCTCGATCTCCCACGCGTCCTTGACCAGGCGCAGCTCGGAGAGGAACTCGGCGGTCTGGGCGTCGGCCTCGGCCGCGGCGGCCAGGTCCACGCCGGCCTCGGTCCGGACGGCGGCCAGCAGGGCGTCCACGTCCTGGTCGGTCTCGGCCAGCAGCCGCACCGCGGTGCCGTCCGCGGCCACGTTCTTGGTGACGGCGGACTCGAGCTCCTCGAGCCCCGCCGTGCGCAGACCCGTGCGGGCGGCCAGGCCGGCCAGGGTCGGACGGGGGCCGATCCAGAACTCGCCCGAGCGCGAGTCCGCGTAGAACTGCTCGGTGTCCCGGCCGGCCAGGGGACGGAAGTACAGGGTGGCGGTGTGGTCCGTGCCGTCGTCGCCGGCGCCCGGGTCCGTGGGCTCGAGCACGAGCACGGCGTCTGGCTCGTGGTCCACGCCGAGGCCCGTCAGGTGGGCGAACGCGGAGTGCGCGCGGAAGCGGTAGTCGGTGTCGTTCGAGCGGACCTTGAGGCGGCCGGCCGGCACCACGATCCGCTCGCCCGGGAAGCGCGCGGACACGGCGGCCCGCCGCCGGGCGGCGTACGGGGCCGCGGCGTCGGCGTCGGGCAGGGCGTCCGACGACGGCGCCCAGTCGGAGGCCATGAAGTCGCGGAAGGCGTTCGAGGCGGGGCGCTGCGAGCGGTTGTCGACGCCCTCGGCTCCGCGGCGCAGGGCGAAGCGCACGTCGTTGAGGTAGCTGGGGG
>NZ_KV825252.1:0-7530 GCF_001816085.1 Micrococcus sp. HMSC31B01 | reverse complement strand
GTCCACCAGCCAGCCGCCCACCGGGCGGCCGTCGACGACGGCGCCCGCCACCTCGCCGGCCTCGACGCGCCGGTAGTGCTTCCACTCGCCCCGGGGGGTCGTGCCCAGCTCGGCCGCCTCGGCACGGGCCGCGGCGCCGTCGTCGTCCGCGAGGAGGACCCCCGGCCCGGGGTGCCAGCGCTGCAGCGCGGCGGGGGAGTGCGTGTAGTAGCCGAAGAGGAAGTCCTGCACCGGGTGCTTCTCACCGCGCATCCGCAGGGCCACCAGCGGGTCCGTGCGTCGGGCGATGCGCTCGCGGTGCGCCCGCGCATGGGCCCGCCACACGTCGGCGGGCAGGACGACGACGGCGGTCGGCGGGGACGCGGAGGCGGTGCGTGGCTCGGGCATGGCCCCACCATCCTCCCCCGTGGCGCCCCTCGGGAGCGAGCGGGCCCACGTGATGCCGACGCGGGGAGCGCACTCCGGCGGCCCCAATTCGACGGTCCTGGACGTTGCCTGACAAAGATCTGGTCAAACGCCCTACCGGACGGTAGATTGCACGTGTCTCGCTGTGGTGCCCATCACATGGGTGCCGATCTCCCCGTCCCCCGGCGTCATCCCCGCCGGCGTGCCACGGGTGAGAGCTGGGCGGACCTTGATGAGAAAGGCGGAGGCAATGCCTCAGAACCCCCCCCCTGCCCGGCGCCGTCGGGCCCTGGCCGCGGCCGTCGCGGGCGCGAGCCTCGTGGCCGCTCCCGCGCTCGCGGTGTCGGCCACCGCCGTCGAACTGCCCGACGGCAGCACCGTCTCCAGCCCGCAGGGCGAGGTGCAGGTCCAGCAGCAGTTCGAGGACGGCCGCTACTTCGTGGTCCTGAAGGACCAGCCGTCGGTGACCGCCCCCGAGGCCGGCGCCGTTCCGGGCGCGGCCCCGAAGGCGAAGTTCGACCCCTCGCACCCGCGCGTGAAGAACTACGAGGCCAAGCTCCAGCGCCAGCAGGCGAAGGTCGCGAAGGCCCACGGCGCCAAGGCCGAGATCTCCTTCCAGCGGGCCGTGAACGCGTTCGTCGCCGAGCTGACCGCCGAGGAGGCCCAGGCGATCGCGAAGGACCCGGCCGTGCTCGGCGTCGCACCGGACGAGCAGGTGGCCCCGGACTACAGCTCCACCGAGTTCCTCGGCCTGCCCGGCAAGAAGGGCACCTGGAAGTCCGTGTACGGCAAGGCCGAGAACGCGGGCAAGGGCGTGGTGGTCGGCGTCATCGACTCCGGCATCCACCCGGACAACCCGTTCATCGACGGCCAGCCCGTCCAGCCGCTCAAGGGCAAGGCCAAGGTCGGCGTGCCGTACCGCACCGCGGACGGCCAGATCGCCGTGCTCAAGGCGGACGGCACCACCGCCACGGCCGAGTGCGAGACCGGCCCGGACTTCCCGGCCTCGTCGTGCGACTCCAAGCTGATCGGCGCCTACGCCTTCTCCGACGACTTCGAGCGCTTCGTCCCGGTGGACGAGCGGGCCCCGGAGGAGCGCATCTCCCCGCTCGGCGTGTTCTCCCACGGCACCCACGTGGCCACCACCATCCTCGGCAACACCGGGGTGGAGCAGACCATCGACGGCGACTCCTTCGGCGAGGGCGCGGGCGTGGCCCCCGCCGCGAACCTGATCTCCTACAAGATCTGCTGGGAGGACACCGACCCGGACACCGGCGGCTGCTACACCTCCGCCTCCGTGGCCGCCGTCGAGCAGGCCATCGAGAACAACGTGGACGTGCTGAACTACTCGATCTCCGGCTCCAACACCTCGATCGTGGACCCGGTGGCCATGGCCTTCAAGTCCGCCGCCGAGGCCGGCATCTTCGTGGCCGCCTCCGGCGGCAACTCCGGCCCCGGCCCGAACACCGTGAACCACGGCTCCCCGTGGCTGACCACCGTGGCCGCGGAGACGTTCTCCAACGAGCTCACCGCCACCGTGCAGTTCTCCGACGGCACGCAGCTCCGCGGTGCCTCCTCGGCCCGCACCGGCGTGGGCCCGGCCGAGGTCATCCATGCGTCCGAGGTCGCCGCCGGCGACGCCGAGGCCGCGCGTCTCTGCCTGCCCGGCGGGCTCACCGAGGAGGCCGCCGGCAAGATCGTGCTCTGCGAGCGCGGCGGGAACGCCCGCACCGAGAAGTCGCAGGTGGTGGAGGAGGCCGGCGGCGTCGGCATGATCCTCGTGAACACCCCGTCCGGCTCGCTGGACGCGGACATCCACGCGGTGCCGACCGTGCACATGAACGACAACGGCGTGATCGAGAAGGTGAAGTCCTCCGACCTCACCGCCACGATCGTCCCGGGCGACACCACCGGCCTGCCGGAGGACCCGCTGCCCCAGATCGCCGGCTTCTCCTCCCGCGGGCCGGCCAACGCCGTGAACCAGGAGCTCCTGAAGCCCGACCTCGCCGCCCCCGGTGTGAACGTGATCGCCGGCGTCTCCCCGCTGGACCCCGACTACCACGGCAACACGTTCGGCCTGATGTCCGGCACGTCCATGGCCTCGCCGAACCTGGCCGGCATGGCCACGCTGCTGATCGGCAAGTACCCGGCCTGGTCCCCGATGGCCGTGAAGTCCGCCCTCATGACCACCGCCGGCGACGTGTACAACGCCGACGGCACCGTGAACACGGACAACTTCGCCACGGGTGCCGGCTCCGCCGATCCGGCCGCCGCCGCCCGTCCGGGCCTGGTCTACGACTCCGGCAAGGAGCAGTGGGACGCGCTGCTGCGCGGCGACATCGCCGGCCGTGACGTGAACGTCCCGTCCCTGGCGATCCCCGACGTCGTCGGCTCGGCCACCGTGACCCGCACCGTGACCGCCCTGGAGAACGGCCGCTGGCGGTTCTCTGCGAACGTGCCCGGCTTCGAGGTGACCGCCTCCCCGGCCGTGCTGGACCTGAAGGCCGGCCAGTCCGCCGACGTCGAGCTGACCGTCACCCGCACCGACGCCGCCGTGAACACCTGGACCCACGGCTCCATGTCCTGGACCACCGCCAAGGGCAAGGCCGTCCCGGAGGTGACCTCCCCGGTCACCGTGAAGGCGAAGTCCGCGACCGTCACCTCCGCCGTCGAGGGCTCCGGCGCCACCGGCTCCGCCGACGTGGAGATCACCCCCGGCGTGACCGGTGAGCTGACCCCGCAGGTCCTGGGCCTGGGCAAGGTGGACTCCACCGTGGCCGCCGCCACCGCGAGCAACTCGCTCGAGTCCAGCGCACTGGCCGTGTCCACGGTGACCGTGGAGGAGGGCACCCAGTCCCTGGTGGCCTCGATCAACGCGGGCGCCGCCGGCGCCGACTGGGACCTGTACGTGATCACCCCCGAGGGCAAGCAGTTCTCCCGGGCGACCGCGGACGAGTCCGAGACGCTGACGATCGCCGACCCCGCCCCGGGCGCCTACACCGTGGTCGGCCACCTGTACGCGGCCAACGGCGGCAAGGACACCGGCACCCTCGAGACGCTCAAGCTGCGCGAGGACGCGGGCAACCTCACGGTCTCCCCGAACCCGGTGCCCGTGACCTCGGGCAAGGCCACCGAGGCGACCCTCTCCTGGTCCGGCCTGACCTCGGGCACCTGGAAGGGCCTCGTCACCTGGGACGCGGGCATCACGACCGACGTGACCGTCCAGGTCCCGTGACCGCCGACCCCCTCCGTCCTCGCTGACGGAACGGGAGGAACCGCCCGCACGACGCCGGCCCCGCACCTTCACGCTGAAGGTGCGGGGCCGGCGTCGTTGGTGGGTGGGGCAGCGGCGGGTGCGGCGTCAGCGGCCGGTGCCGCCGTAGACCGTGGCCTCCTCCTCGGCGTCGAGGCCGAAGGCGGCGTGCACGGCGCGGACGGCGTCGTCGAGCTTGCTCTCGGCGGTGACCACGGAGATGCGGATCTCCGAGGTGGAGATGAGGTCCACGTTCACGCCGGCGTCGGCGAGGGCCTTGAAGAAGGTGGCGGAGACGCCCGGGTTGGAGCGCATGCCCGCGCCGATCAGCGAGAGCTTGCCGATCTCCGGGTCCGAGACGATGTCCTGGAAGCCGATCCGGTCCTGGGCGGCGCGCAGGGCGGCCATGGCGTCCTTGCCCTCCACGATCGGCAGGGTGAAGGAGATGTCCGTGCGACCCGAGCCCTCGCGGGAGATGTTCTGCACGATCATGTCGATGTTCACGTTGGACACGGCGATCACGCGGAAGATCTCGGCGGCCTTGCCGGGCACGTCGGGGACGCCGACGATCGTGACCTTGCCCTCGGAGCGGTCGTGGGCGACGCCGGAGACGATGGGCTGTTCCATGGGAGCGCCTTCCTGAAGGGTGATGGTGTCGTTCGGGTCGGGCATGATCCAGGTGCCCTCATGGTCGGAGAAGGAGGAGCGCACGTGCAGCGGCACGCCGAAGCGGCGCGCGTACTCCACGGAGCGCAGGTGCAGCACCTTGGATCCGGAGGCCGCCATCTCGAGGGTCTCCTCGGAGGAGAGCTCGGTGAGCTTGCGGGCGGTCGGTACGACGCGCGGGTCCGCCGAGTAGACGCCGTCCACGTCCGTGTAGATCTCGCACACGTCCGCGCCGAGCGCGGCGGCGAGGGCGACGGCCGTGGTGTCCGAGCCGCCGCGGCCCATGGTGGTGATGTCCTTGGACTCGGGGCTCATGCCCTGGAACCCGGCCACGATGGCCACGCGGCCGGCGTCGAGGGCCTCCTGCACGCGGTGGGGGTTGACCTTGACGATCCGGGCCCGGCCGTACGAGGTGTCCGTCAGCATGCCGGCCTGGGAGCCGGTGTAGGAGCGGGCCTCGACGCCCTCGGCGTGGATGGCCATCGCCAGCAGGGACATGGAGATGCGCTCGCCGGCCGAGAGCAGGATGTCCATCTCGCGTGCGGGCGCGTCCTGCGTGAGCTCGGCGGCGAGGTCGAGCAGCTCGTCCGTGGTGTCGCCCATGGCCGAGACCACGACGCACACGCGGTTCCCGGCCCGGACCGTGTCCGCGACGCGGCGGGCCACGCGCTGGATGCCGGCGGCATCGGCCACGGAGGAGCCGCCGAACTTCTGGACGATGAGACTCATGGGTCGCTCCGGACGGGATCGAGGGTCGGTTCGGGCCAAGTCTAGGGGCGCGCACCCGCGCGGGTCCGCCAGGTGAACCCCTGTTCCGGATGCTGGACCCGGCGCCCGCGGCCGGTCAGGACGACGGCGCCCGCGGCCCCGCCTGCGGCCCCGGTCGGGCTCGGATCGGCGCCGGGATCATCCCCCGGGTGGATCCGCGTCCGAGCACGGCCCGGCAAGGATGGGGCCATGACCGCTCCAGCACCCCCGCCCGCCTCACCCGTCCTGGGGGCGGCCGCCCACGACGGGATCGTGGCCCACGGCCTCGCCCGCTCGTTCGGCGCCGTCCATGCGGTGCGGGACGTCTCCCTCACCGTGCCCGCCGGCTCCGTGACGGCCCTCGTCGGCCCGAACGGCTCGGGCAAGACCACGCTCCTGCTCATCTTGGCCACCCTGCTGCGCCCGGACGCCGGCGCCGTGTCCGTGGCCGGGGTGGACGCGGTGCGCGAGCCCGTCGAGGCCCGGCGGCGGCTCGGCTGGATGCCCGACACCCTGGGCGTGTGGGAGGAGCTGACCTGCCACGACATCCTCGCCAGCCTGGGCCGGCTCTACGGCATGGGGAAGGCGGAGGCGTCGGCGCGCGCGGACGAGCAGCTCGCGTGGGTCGAGCTCACGGAGTTCGCCCACCGGCCCGCCCGCGTGCTCTCCCGCGGCCAGCAGCAGCGCCTGTCCCTGGCTCGGGCCACCGTGCATCGGCCCTCCGTCCTGCTCCTGGACGAACCCGCCAACGGCCTCGACCCGGCCGCCCGCATCCGGCTGCGGGACGACCTGCGCGCCATGGCCGCAGCCGGCACCGCCGTGCTCGTCTCCTCCCACGTGCTCGCCGAGCTCGAGGAGATGTCCGATCGCGCCGTGTTCCTCCGTGAGGGCGCCACGGTGGCCACCCAGGAGTTCCGCGCCGCCGACGGCCTCGCCCGCCCCTACCGGATCGCCGGGCCCGACCCGACGGCCCGGGACACCCTCGTCCGCGCCCTCGAGACCCGCGGCCTGACCGTCACCGCGGCCACCGGCGCCGGCGCGGGCCAGCGCCGGGACGGCGTCGTGGTGCAGTTGCGGGGCGAGGCCGCCGCGGCCGCGCTGCTCGCGGACCTCGTGCGCGAGGGTGTGCTCGTCAGCCACTTCGCCCCGGAGGGCTCCCGCCTCGAGAACGCCTACCTGGGCCTCCATCTGGAGGGCCCCCGCACCGAAGGAGACCGGCCGTGAGCACCGCTGTCGCGACCTCGATCCACGACCGCCGCCCGCCGCAGCCGCAGCCGGGGGGACGCCTCGGCGCGGCCCAGGCCGTGGCCACCGTGGTGGGCATGGAACTGCGTCAGCGGCTGCGCTCGCGCGGCTGGTACGTGCTGTTGGGCGTCTTCTTCGTGGTGGTGGGGGCGGTGACCCTCGGCGCCCTCGGGCTGCGGAGCCTGGGCATGACGGAGATGGAGGCGTCCGGCCTGGAGCCGGAGCTGGCGGAGCAGCAGATGCGCGCCCTGGGGCGGACGCTCTTCGACGGCGTCCTGCTCTTCGTCCTCACCCTCTCGCTGCTGGTCTCGCCCGCCCTGGCGGCCAACGCGATCTCGGGCGACCGTGCCGGCGGCACCCTGGCCATCACCCAGGTCACCCTGCTGCGGACCGGGCACCTGATGGCGGGCAAGTGGCTGGCCGCGTGGATCGCCTCCGCCGCGTTCCTCGCGGCCGCGCTGCCGTGGCTCGCGGTCGCGGCCGTGGTGGGACGCGTGTCCCCGTGGGCCGTGCTGGTGGGGCTCGTGATGATCCTCGTGGAGTTCGGCATGATCGCGGGGATCGGCGTGGCCGTCTCGGCCATCGCCGGGCGCACGCTGTTCGCCGTCGTGGTGACGTACCTGATCGTGGCGGCGCTGACGATCGGCACCCTGGTGGCCTTCGGGCTGTCCCTGCAGTTCCTGCAGACCGAGGTGCGGGCCAACGACGCCGAGTACGGCTCCATGACGGCGGAGCCGTTCACCGAGGCGGAGCTCGAGAAGATGACCCCGGAGGAGGCGGAGCGGGCCTGGGCCGAGTGGGAGGCGGCGCACCCGGAGCTGTACGACGGGATCGCCGACCGGTGCGTCGGCCCGGTGACCACCCGGACGATCCCCGACCCGCGGCGCAGCGGATGGCTGCTCGCGGCGAACCCCTACGCCGTCCTCGCGGATGCGTCCCCCTGGGAGGGCGGGCTCGTCGAGGACGGGACCTGGGCGGAGCCCGGGCCGCTCAACCTGCTGTCCGTGGGCCTGCGCTGGACCCAGCGTGACCCCGTCCGGGACGTCGAGTGCCTCGACGGCGAGCTGCGCGGTCTCGACCAGAGCGGCGTGCCGGACCGGCAGGGCACCTGGCCGGTGTGGCCGCTCGGCCTGGCGATGCAGGGTGTGCTGGTGGCCGGGCTGGGCTGGTGGGGCCACCGTCGCCTGGACACCCCGGCCGGGCGGCTGCCCGCC
>NZ_KV825251.1:0-1451 GCF_001816085.1 Micrococcus sp. HMSC31B01 | reverse complement strand
TCCGCGCCCAGGTCCACGCCGACGCGGACGCCGGCCGCCGCGTGCTGCTGCTGGCCCGCACGGACGCGCCCCTGATCGGGGATGCGCTGCCCGCCGGAGGCGTCCCGGTCGCCGTCGTGACGTTCCGCGAGAACGTGCGCCCGGACGCCGCCGAGACCCTCGACTACTTCCACGCGCAGGGCGTGCGGACCGTGGTGATCTCCGGGGACAGCCCACGCACCGTGGCCGCCGTGGCCCGCGAGGTGGGCCTCGAGGTGGCGGGCCAGGCCTATGACGGGCGCACCCTGCCGGACGAGCCCGGGGAGCTCGCCGCCGTGATGGCCGAGCACGACGTGTTCGGCCGCGTCAGCCCGGACCAGAAGAAGGCGATGGTGCAGGCGCTGCAGTCGCGCGGGCACGTGGTGGCCATGACCGGCGACGGCGTGAACGACGCCCTGGCCCTGAAGACCGCGGACCTGGGCATCGCCATGGGCAACGCGGCCCCGGCCACCAAGGCGGTGTCCCGGATGGTGCTGCTGGACGGGCGCTTCGACCGCCTGCCGCGCGTGCTCGGCGAGGGCCGCCAGGTGATCGCGAACATGGAGCGGCTCGCCCACATCTACCTGACGAAGACGACGTACGCGCTGCTGTTCGGCGTGGTGTTCTCCCTGTTCGCGTGGCAGTTCCCGCTGCTGCCGCGGCAGGCCTCCACGGTGGACTTCATCATGATCGGCGCGCCCACGTTCTTCCTCGCGCTGCTGCCGAACCCGCGCCGCTACGTGCCCGGCTTCCTGGGGCGGGCGCTGCGGTTCGCGATCCCCTCCGGCGCGGTGATCCTGCTGTCCATGGTGGCCTTGCATGCGTACGTGCGCCTCACCGCCGGCGACGTCGACCTGGCCCGCCAGCAGGCCGCGTTCATGATCACCCTGACCCTGCTGGGCCTGTGGGTGCTCAGCGTGATGTCCCGGCCGCTGAGCGCGCGCGTGGTGGTCCTCATCCTGGCGATGTACGCGGTGCTGGCCGCCGTCGTGCTGGTGCCGGCCTCCCGCTGGTACCACCGGATGGAGGTCCCGCCCACGGACGTGCTCGTGGCCGCGCTGGTGGTCGCCGCGCTCGGGTGCGGACTGATCGAGGTCATCCACCAGGTGCACCGCCGCCACGTGGCGAGGGTGCTGGCCGCCGCGGGGGCCTGAGACCCCTCAGCGGCGGGCGCGACGCACGGCGGCCCGGTAGTCGAGCCACGTCCACACCAGCACGACGACGGCGACCAGCAGGTACGCGACGTCCCACGCGCTGAGCCGCTCCCCGGCCACCACGCCCGGGAGACGGGTGGCCAGGATGAGCAGCACGAGCGCGGTGACCGCCCAGGCCCGCCGGCGGGGCGCGGCGACCCGGTCCTTCTGGAAGCCCGCGGCGTACGACTCCGGGGAGCCGAGCTCCTCGGCCAGCGGGCGCCCGGCCGCGGCCCCGCG
>NZ_KV825250.1:0-3459 GCF_001816085.1 Micrococcus sp. HMSC31B01 | reverse complement strand
ACCGGCGCGCGGACGCGGACCGGACCACCGTGCAGCCGGCGCAGTGCAAGGCGCCGCTGACCGCCCTGGACTTCTCCCCGATCGCCCTAGACGAGGCCGAGGCCACGCGCGTGGACGTCGGCGCCGACACCTTCACGGGCACGGGCACCGTGGAGGTCGCCCGGCTCACGGGCCAGGGCCGCCAGGACGTCGAGCGGCACCTCCAGACCGTCAACGCCCTGCGCGCCGACTGCCGCGAGATGACCATGACCGTGCAGGAGGGGGACGCGACCGTCGACTACCGCCTCGAGGTCTCCGACGCGCCGCTGTCCGACGGCACGCCGGCGCAGTCCGCCCTCGTGTGGGAGCGGACCGTGGCCTCGGAGTCCGAGCCCCAGCTCACGGCCCAGGTGCTCACCGCCGTCACCTCCGACGCCGTGGTGATGGTCTCCTTCGTGGGCCGGCCCGAGGCCGGGCGCAAGGAGTTCACGCTCATCGCCGAGGAGATGCTGGCCGCCGCCCTGGCCGCCGACTGAGCCGGGCCCGCCCGGCGGCGTCGTCTTTCCCCCTGTGACGCCGCCGGCGTCCGCTCACGGCTGACGCGTCCGGGACGTGCGCCATGATGGTGGGCATGACCGCACCGCAGACCCCGAACCCCGCCCCGTCCGCTGACGCCCCCGCCGCCGTGCCGCGCGCGGCCACCCGGGTGCGCGCGTCCGAGCTCGTGGGCCGCGGCTGGCTGAACACCGGCGGCGAGCAGGTGGCCCTCGAGGACCTGCGCGGCAAGGTCGTCCTCCTCGACTTCTGGACGTTCTGCTGCATCAACTGCCTGCACGTCCTGGACGAGCTGCGCCCGCTCGAGGAGGAGTTCGCGGACGTGCTCGTCACGGTGGGCGTGCACTCGCCCAAGTTCGAGCACGAGGCGGACCCGGACGCGCTCGCGGCCGCCGTCGAGCGCTACGCCATCGAGCACCCCGTGCTGGACGACCCCGAGCTGACCACGTGGCAGGCGTACTCGGCGCGCGCGTGGCCCACCCTCGTGGTGGTGGACCCGGAGGGCTACATCGCCGCGCACCTGTCCGGCGAGGGGCACGTGGCCGGGCTCTACGGGCTCGTGCGCGAGCTCGTGGCCGAGCACGAGGCCAAGGGCACGCTGCACCGCGGCTCGGGCCCCTACGTCCCGCCCACGCCCGTGGCCCGGGACCTGTCGTTCCCCGGCAAGGCCGTGTCCCTCGGCGGCCGCGGCTCCCGCCCGGGCACGTTCCTCGTCTCGGACACCGGCCACCACCGCCTCCTGGAGGTCGCCGAGGACCTGACCACGGTGCTCCGCGCGTTCGGCGGCGGGGACCCCGCCGCGGCGGACGCGGGCCAGGCCGAGCTCGCATTCCCCACGCCCGGGGAGAAGGGCCACGCGGACGGCGGGCCGGACCAGGCGCTGTTCAACGAGCCCCAGGGCCTGGCGCTGCTGCCCGAGGACGTCGCGGGGCGCGTCGGCTACGACGTCGTCGTGGCGGACTCCGTCAACCACCGGCTGCGGGGCCTGCGCCTGTCGGACGGGCGCGTCAGCACCCTCGCCGGCAACGGCGTGCAGAAGCTCATCGACTCCGAGCGCGCCAAGGAGGCCGCCGCCGTCGACGACGAGGGGGACGTCGCCGTCGACCTCGCGGACCTGCCCGGGGAGCCGACCGCGATCTCGCTGTCCTCCCCGTGGGACGTCGTGTGGCACCCCGCCCTGGGGCGTGTGGTGATCGCGATGGCCGGCACGCACCAGCTCTTCGACTTCGACCCCGTCACGGGCGCGCTCGCGGTGCACGCGGGCACGGCGCTCGAGGGCCTGCTGGACGGCGAGGCCGGACGGGCCTGGTTCGCGCAGCCCTCGGGGCTGTCCGTGGGCGCGGACGGCACGCTGTGGGTCGCGGACTCGGAGACCTCCGCGGTGCGCTGGGTGCGGACCGGGGAGGACGGGGGCCGCGAGGTCGGGACCGCCGTCGGGGCGGGCCTGTTCGACTTCGGCCACGTGGACGGGGAGGCGGACCGCGCGCGCCTGCAGCACGCGCTGGGCGTCACGGCCCTGCCGGACGGCTCCGTGCTGATCGCGGACACGTACAACGGCGCGATCCGCCGGTACGCCCCGGCCGGCGAGGACGCCGCGGGCCGGGCGGTCCCGGCCACGGTGACCACGGTGGCGCGCGGGCTGCTCGAGCCCTCGGACGTGCTCGTGGAGCACGACGCGGACGGGAACGACACCGCGATCGTGGTGGTCGAGTCCAACGCCCACCGGCTCACGCGGCTGGCGGTGCCGGAGGAGTTCCTCACCGTGGACGAGGGCGCGCGGCAGACGCAGCGTCCCCGCACCCCGGTGGTGGCCGGTGACCTGGACCTGACGATCGGCTTCGCCGCGCCCACGGGGCAGAAGCTGGACGACCGCTGGGGCGATCCCACGCAGCTGAAGATCTCCTCCTCCCCGGAGGAGCTGCTGCTCGAGGGCACCGGCACGTCCACGGGGCTGCACCGGACGCTGCGGCTGAACCCCGAGGTCGAGGAGGGCGTCCTGCACATCACCGCCCGGGCCGCCGCGTGCGACGGGGAGAAGGGGCAGCCCATCCCGGACCACGCCGCCTGCCACCTGTACCAGCAGGACTGGGGCATCCCGGTCACGGTGCACACCCCGGACCGGGCCCCGGAGGGCGCCGAGACCCGCCTGGACCTGGACCTGCGCGGGATACACTGAGCGCGTCGTCCGCCCCCGACCCCGAAGGCTGCGCCCCACCATGACCACGCTCATCGTCACCTCGTCCGCCCACGGATCCACGCGAGAGATCGCCGAGCGGGTCGCGGAGGTGCTGCGCACGTCGCAGGCCGTCCCGACCGTGGTGGAGGACGTCAAGGGCGCCGCTGCGTGGCTGGCCACGGCGGACGCGGTGATCGTCGCGGCCCCGGTCTACACGGGCTCGCTCGCCGCCGACGCCCGGGCGTTCCTCGACACCCGTCGGGCCGAGCTGGCGGACCTGCCGCTCGTGATCCTGGCCTCCGGCGGCGCGCCCGAGCTGGCCCGGCCGGTGCGGGAGAAGCTCGAGTCCTACGGCCCGCGCGAGGTGGCGTACTTCCGCGGGGCGCTCGTCGAGGAGCGCCTGGGCCGGATGGAGAAGCTCAAGCTCAAGCTCTCCCGCAACGAGCACTACGGCGACTTCCGCGACTGGGACGCCATCGAGGCCTGGGCCAAGACCCTCTCCGGCGCCGGCGTGCACTGACCGCACCCGCCGCGCTCGTCGACGAGACGGCGGGGGCGCAGGAGCCTCCACAGCCGCTTTCGTTGACGAAACGGCGCCGGAGGCTCTCGTGTCCGCAGCGGAGGCGAGCGGTTAGCCTGGCCGCATGTCCCCTTCCGCCCATCGCCCCGCCGCGTCCTCCCGCCCCGCCCGGCCCCGCCCGACGACGGCGCCCTTCGCCCTGCCCGACCGGCCCGGCTGGGTGCGGCTC
>NZ_KV825249.1:0-7075 GCF_001816085.1 Micrococcus sp. HMSC31B01 | reverse complement strand
CGGCCGGTCACCCCACCAGGGTGACCGGCCGCCGTCGTGCGGGCCCGGAACGGGCTCAGCCGAACCAGATCGCGAGCTCGCGCTCGGCCGAGAGGGTCGAGTCCGAACCGTGGACGAGGTTCTTCTGGACGGCCTCGCCCCAGTCCCGGCCCAGGTCGCCGCGGATGGTGCCCGGGGCGGCCACGGTGGGATCGGTCTTGCCGGCCAGCGAGCGGAAGCCCTCGATCACCGAATCGCCCGTGACGCGCGCGGCCACCACGGGGCCGGAGGCCATGAACGCGACCAGCGGCTCGAAGAACGGCTTGCCCTGGTGCTCCTCGTAGTGGCGCTCCAGCATGGCGCGGGTGGGCGTGAGCATCTTCAGATCGGCGATCACGTAGCCCTTGCGCTCGATGCGCGCGAGGATCTCGCCGACCAGGTTGCGGGCCACCCCGTCCGGCTTGATGAGGACGAGGGTCTCTTCGGTGTGGTGCGTCATGGGGTGTGCTCCTAGCGTCGTCGGACGGCCGCGAGCGCGGTCCGGTTCCCGCCCCACCCTAGTGGGGCCCGGGTCTCAGCGTCCGTGCTCGGCCTCCCAGGCGGCCTCGAGGCGGTCCCGGTGGGCGTTCTCGACGTCCATGGCACCGCCCTTGATCACGGCGTACGCCCACGTCAGCGCGAAGAGGGCCCCCACCACGAACATCGAGTACTCCCAGAAGCCGGAGGCCAGCAGGACGGCCTGGATCGCCCAGCCGATCGCGATGCCGACGGGCTTGCGCACCAGGGCGCAGGTCAGCACCGCGACGACGGCCAGCGCGGAGTAGCCCGCCACGAACCACCAGGCGCCCGGCTCGTCCCGGTGCATGCCGAACAGCATGAGCCCGAGGAAGAAGATGAGCACCGCCTCGAGCATGAGGATCGTGGAGGTGAACAGGGCGCGCACGGAGCGGCGGCGCCGACGAGTGCCGGGGCGCCACTGCCGCTGGGCTCGCGTCTCGCGCGCGGGGCGCCAGGGCTCGTCGCCGAAGCGCCCCTGCTCCGTGGCGCCTCCGGTCTCCGGCTGGTCGTCGGTCATCGGTCCTCCTCCGGCCGGCGGCGGGCGCCGGCGTCGTCGCGGTCCTCGAGCAGCTCGAGGATCTCCGGGTCCAGATCGTCTTCGTCGGCGTCCGCCAGCCCGACGGCGTCGAGCAGGTCGGCGGGGTCGAGGCCGCGGGCGGCCACGGTGACAGGGCCGGCATGCCGGGGTTCGCCCACGAGGGTGCGGACCTCGGCGGCCAGGGTGATCGAGCCGAGCACGAGCACACCGCCGCCGGTGCCGGAGGCCAGTTCGTCCGCGCTCGTCTCGAGGGCCTCCGCGCGGCCGACCGCCCACTCGAGGGCGTCCGGCACGGACTCGGTGGCGTACACGTCGTCCTCGGGCCAGCCGGCGTCGACGGCCATGCGGACCAGCTCCCCCGCCGGGATGGCGCGGGCCGAGGAGGACTGCGTCACCGCGAGGTCCTCCACGTCGTCGCCGAACGCCCGGTAGAGCGCCGCCAGCATGGCCGGCGCGTCCTTCTCCTGGAGGATCCCGACGACCAGCGAGAGGCGGGTGAAGCCGAACGCCTCCTGCACCGCGCGGGCCGTGGCCCGCACGCCGTCCGGGTTGTGGGCGGCGTCCACGATGAGCGTGGGGGCGGTGCGCAGCACCTCGAGCCGGCCGGGCGAGGTGACCTGGGACAGCCCCTCGCGCAGCAGCTCCTCGTCCAGCGGCCGCTCGCCGCCGCCCAGGAACATCTCCAGGGCCGCCACGGCCACCGCGAGGTTCTGCGCCTGGTGCTCCCCGAGCAGCGGCAGGAACAGGTCCCGGTACTCGGCCGCGAGGCCGCGCACGGACACCTGCTGGCCGCCCACGGCCAGGGAGCGCTCGAGCACGCCGAACTCGACGCCCTCGAAGCGGAACGGCACGTCGGCCGCCCGCGCCGCCTCGAGCAGCGCCTGGGCGGCGTCGCGCTCCTGGGCGGCGGAGACGAGGGCGCCGCCGGGCTTGATGATGCCGGCCTTCTCCTCGGCGATCTCGGCCTCGGTCTCCCCCAGCAGATCTGTGTGGTCCAGGGAGATGGGGGTGACCACGGAGACGACGGCGTCCGCGACGTTGGTCGCGTCCGTCACACCCCCGAGGCCCACCTCCAGGACGACGACCTCGACGGGCTCGTCCGCGAACACCGCGAAGCCCAGCGTGGTGACCGCCTCGAAGTACGTCAGCGGGACCTCGCCCGCGGCCTCGAGCTCCGCGTCCACGGTCTGCACGATCGGGAGGATCTCCCCCCACACGCGCACGAAGGTCTCGTCGGCCACCGGGGCGCCGTCGATGCTGATCCGCTCCGTGACGCGCTGCAGGTGCGGCGAGGTGTAGCGCCCGGTGCGCAGCCCGTAGGCACGCAGGACGGCCTCGACCATCCGCGCCGTGGACGTCTTGCCGTTGGTGCCGGTCAGGTGGATCACCGGGGCCGCGTGCTGCGGGTCGCCGAGCAGCGCGAGCACGCGCCGCATCGGCTCGAGCCGCGGCTGCATCTTGTTCTCCGGAGCGCGGGCGAGCAGGTCCCGGTAGACCTCCTCGACCGTGCCCGGGACGTCCCCGCGCATCACGCGTCCGCCTTCGCGACGGTGACGGCCACGGTCTTCATGGCGTCGTCGGCCGGGTCCTTGCGCGGGTCGGCCGCGCCGGAGTCCACGAGCTCCAGGTCCACCGTGAGGGTCTCCTCCGCCACGAGGCCGCGGTGGGCCTCGAGCGCCGCCACCACGGCGGTGGGGCCCTCGATCCGCGTGCGCACGCGGTCGGAGACGTCCAGGCCGGCGTCCTTGCGGGCCGCCTGGACGGCGCGGACCACGTCCCGGGCGGTGCCCTCGGCGGCCAGCTCCGCGGTGACCTGCGTGTCCAGGACGAGGAAGCCGGCGGTGCCGGGCAGCACGCCCACCGTGGTCCCCTCGGGGGCACCGGTGGAGACGGTGCGCAGCTCGTAGAGCGCGGGGGCCAGGGTCACGGTCTCGCCGTCGGCGAGCGTGACCGCCAGGCCCTCGGCCGTCTCCTCGTAGGCGCCGGCGTCGACCGCCTGCTTCACGAGCGGCACCTGCCTGCCGAACGCCTTGCCGAGCTCGCGGAAGTTCAGCTTCAGCTCCGTGCCGATGCCGTAGCGGGCGATCGCCTCCTCCGAGAGCTCGGTGAGCTCGACGTCCTTGAGGTTCAGCTCGTCCGCCACGATGCGGGCGTAGGTGCCCTCGAGGCCCGCCGCGTCCGGGACGACGACGGACAGGCCGGGCAGCGGCAGGCGCACCCGGCGCCCGGCCCCCTTGCGCAGGGCCGAGCCGGCCGAGCTGATGCGGCGCACGGCGTCCATGCGGGCCACGAGGGAGTCCGCCTCGGGCCCGTGGGGGAACAGGTCGGCGTCCGGGTAGTCGGTCAGGTGGACCGAGCGGCCGCCCGTGAGACCGCGCCAGATCTCCTCGGCGATCAGCGGCATCAGCGGCGCGGCGGCCCGGGTGAAGGCCTCGAGAACGGTGTAGAGGACGTCGAAGGCGACGGTGTCCTCGTCGAAGAACCGCTCACGGGACCGGCGGATGTACCAGTTGGTCAGCGTGTCCATGAAGCCGCGCAGCGCGTCCGTGGCGTCCGAGACCTCGTAGGCGTCCAGGCCGGTCTTGACCTCCCGCAGCATGCGGCCCGTGGCGGCCAGGATGTACTGGTCCAGGGGGTCCTCGGCGGTGTGCCGCTCCTGCGCGCGGTACCCGTCGGGGCGGGCGCCGCCGTCGTGCGCGGTGTTCGCGTACAGGGTGAAGAAGTGGTAGGCGTTCCACGCCGGCAGCAGCACCTGGCGGACGCCCTCGCGGATGCCCTCCTCCGTGACGATCAGGTTGCCGCCGCGCAGGATGGGGCTGGCCATGAGGAACCAGCGCATGGCGTCCGCGCCGTCGCGGTCCAGGACCTCCGTGACGTCCGGGTAGTTGCGCAGCGACTTGGACATCTTCTGTCCGTCCGAGCCGAGCACGATGCCGTGCGAGATCACGTGGGAGAAGGCCGGCCGGTCGAACAGGGCGGTCGCCAGGATGTGCATGGTGTAGAACCAGCCGCGCGTCTGGCCGATGTACTCCACGATGAAGTCCGCCGGGTTGTGCGTGGGGAACCAGTCCGCGCGCTCGAACGGGTAGTGCACCTGGGCGTACGGCATGGAGCCGGAGTCGAACCAGACGTCCAGCACGTCCTCGACCCGGCGCATGACCGCACCGGCCGCGGCGGCCTCGGGGTCCGGGTGGGGGCGGGTGAGGTCGTCCACCCACGGGCGGTGCAGGTCCACCTCGCCCTGGGCGTTGCGCGGCAGGCGGCCGAAGGCCTCCTCGATCTCCGCGAGCGAGCCGTAGACCTCCTGGCGGGGGAAGTCGGGGTGGTCGGACTCCCACACCGGGATGGGCGAGCCCCAGTACCGGTTGCGGGAGATGGACCAGTCGCGCGCGTTGGCGACCCACGTGCCGAACTGCCCGTGCTTCACGTTGCCGGGGATCCAGGTGATCTCCTCGTTCAGCTCGAGCATGCGCTCCTTGATCTGGGTGACCTTGACGTACCAGGACGTCACCGCGCGGTAGATCAGGGGCGTGCGGCACCGCCAGCAGTGCGGGTAGGAGTGCTCGTAGGAGGCTTCGCGGGCCACGCGGCCCAGGGCGCGCAGGGCGCGGATGATCGTGCGGTTGGCCTCGAAGACCTGCACGCCGGCGATCTCGCGCAGGTCGCCGCGCCCGACGTCCTCGCGGGCGAACAGCGGCAGGAACCGGGCACCGGAGTCCACGGAGAGCAGCACGGGGATGCCGTTGGCCTCGCACACGCGCTGATCGTCCTCACCGTAGGCCGGCGCCTGGTGGACCACGCCGGTGCCGTCCTCGGTGGAGACGTAGTCGTCCACGAGGATGCGGTGGGCGCCCTCGACGCCGAGGTCACGGCCGTTGACGGTGAAGGTCTCCCCGCGGTGGGCGTCGAACACGTCCGTGAACAGCGGCGCGTAGGCCAGGCCGCCGAGGCGGGCGCCGGGGATCGTCTCGGTGACCGCGGCGCGGGCGGCGTCGGCATCGGCGTAGCCGAGCTCCCTGGCGTGGGCGCCCACCAGGTCCACGGCCAGGAGGAAGCGGTCCCCGTCCGCGGTCGCGCCCTCGGGGCCGGCCGGCACCACGGCGTACTGGATCTGGGGGCCGACGGCGAGGGCCGCGTTGGTCGGCAGCGTCCAGGGCGTGGTGGTCCAGGCCAGGACGTGGACGCCGGCCAGGTGCGCGGCGAGCGCCGCGTCGGCGCCGCCGTCGGGCACGAGGGCGGGGTCCGCCGGGAGGCCGGTGATCGGGAACGTGACGGTGACCGAGGGGTCCTGGCGCATCTTGTAGACGTCGTCGTCCATGCGCAGCTCGTGGTTGGACAGCGGGGTCTCGTCGTTCCAGCAGTAGGGCAGGACGCGGAAGCCGCGGTAGGTCAGGCCCTTGCGGTGCAGCTCGGAGAAGGCCCAGATCACGGACTCCATGAAGTCCGGGGTGAGGGTCTTGTAGTCGTTCTCGAAGTCGACCCAGCGGGCCTGGCGGGTCACGTAGTCCTGCCACTGGTCCGTGTACTTCAGGACCGAGGAGCGGCAGGCGTCGTTGAACGTGTCGATGCCCATGGCCTCGATCTCGGACTTGTCCGTCATGCCCAGCTGCTTCATCGCCTCGAGCTCGGCGGGCAGGCCGTGGGTGTCCCAGCCGAAGCGGCGCTCCACGCGGCGGCCCTGCTGCGTCTGGTAGCGGGCCACGAGGTCCTTGACGTACCCGGTGAGCAGGTGGCCGTAGTGCGGCAGGCCGTTGGCGAAGGGCGGGCCGTCGTAGAAGACGAACTCGTTCTGCGAGCCGTCCTCGTTCCGGGTGGGACGCTGGTCGATCGAGGCCTGGAAGGTGCCGTCCTCGTCCCAGTACGCCAGGATGCGGCGCTCGATCTCCGGGAAGCGCGGGGAGGCGGGGGTGCGGCCGTCAGGGGCGGAGGAGGCGAGGGGGTACACGGGGGTCCTTTGCGTCCGGGGCGTCGGTTCCGTGCAAGGACGCCCGAGGGCCCGACCCTCCGGCCGGCCGCGGACGCGGTACCACCTTGCTTGCCGGCGTCGGGAGGTCCCCGGGGTGCCGGCCGCTTGATGACTGCTGTGACGGGCTTACCCGTCCGGTTCTACTGGGGCCGTGCGGCCCGTTCTTCCGGAGGCTCGCCGGTGATGGCCGGGTCGACGCCTATGCCCGCCAGTGTAGTGGACGCTGCGCCGGCCCGTGGCCGCGGGGCCGGAGCGCGTCAGAGGGCGGTGCGCACGGCCGCCGACGCGTCGCCGTCGATCTCCACGTGCACGGCGTCCCGGCCCGAGGCCCAGAGGAGGAGCTCCCCGACCTCGCCGGTCACCGTGACGGGCGCCCGCAGCGCCACGGCCCCACGGGTGACGGTGACCGGGGCGCGACCCGGGCCCTGGAGGACCACCGGCGCCGCGGACTTACGCAGGAACAGCGGGGCCATGCGGCGCAGCGAGCGGTAGAGGGCGTCCTCCTCGTCCGGGGAGAACGAGCGCGGGGCGGGCAGCGAGCCGCTGGCCGCGGACTCGCCGCGCCGGACGTCCTCGAGGTGGATGAAGTGCTCGGCCGCGTTCACGTGCCTATCCGCCGCCCGCATGGGGTTCAGCGCCGACGGGCCCGCGGCCCACTCCCGCACGACCTCGGCGTAGTCGCGGCGCTTGGTGTCCGCGGTCAGGCGGTCGAGGTGGCGGGACAGCGGCGGGATGAACAGGGCGGCGAAGGCGTCGGGCCGGCTCTCCCGCAGCCAGAGGTGGGCGGCGAGGTCGCGGGTGCTCCAGCCGCCGCACAGGGTGGGCGCGTCGGGGCCCTTCTCGAGCAGGAGGTCAGCGAGGCGGGCACGTTCGGCTGCGGCGAAGGTGGTCATGGGCACCACGGTAGGGAGCGGGCCGCGGCGCGGGCGAGGGGTGGCCCGCGCCCCGCCGCGGGTCCACCCGACGGGAGGACTCAGCCTTCGGCGCCGAGGAGGACACCCTCCCGGGAGATGCGGGTCATCTCCTCCCGGTCC
>NZ_KV825248.1:0-6544 GCF_001816085.1 Micrococcus sp. HMSC31B01 | reverse complement strand
GCGCGGCGCCGTCGTCGCCGGTGGGGCGGGTCGTCCCCGGCCCGCCGGGCTCACTCGGTCAGGTCGATCTCGTTGAAGACCTCGTCGTTGACCGGGCTCGCCGGGTAGGAGGCCACGCGCTTGTCGAAGGCCAGCGACGGGGCCGGGTGGGCGAGCGGGACCGCCGGGACGATCTCGGAGATCTGCTCGTTGATCTCCTGGTACTTCGGCGTCTGCTCCTCGAGCGTCGGGATCTGGCGGGCCTCCTCGAGGGCGGAGAACAGCTCCTCGTCGGTGAAGCCGAACTCGGGCTTCTCCTGGCCGAAGAACACGCCCACGAAGTTGTCCGTGTCGTTGTAGTCACCGGTCCAGCCGAGCAGGTGGATGCCGTGGTCCGAGGTGCCCTGCACCTGGTCGAGGTAGTCCGGGCTCCACTTGGCCGGCTTCGCGTTCACCGTGATGCCCACCTCGGCCAGCTGGCTCGAGAGGTTGGAGAACGCCTGCTCGGGGGTCGGCATGTACGGGCGCGAGACGCCGGTGGGGTAGTTGAAGTCGATCGTGAAGCCGTCCGGGTAGCCGGCCTCGGCGAGCAGCGCCTTGGCCTTGGCGGGGTCGTGCTCGTACGTGGTGACGTCCTCGCTGTACCCGTTCACGGACTTCGGGATGAACTGGGTGGCGGGCTCCGTGCCCTCGGGGAGGGTCTGCGCGATGAGGGCGTCCTTGTCGATCGCGTGGGCGATCGCCTGGCGCACCCTGACGTCCTGGAGCTCCTCCTTCTCCTGGTTCAGGCCCAGGTAGAGGATGGTGAACGGGTCGCGGGCCACCACGTTGAAGCCGGCCTCGGACAGGGCCGCGGTGTCCGCGGGGGCCACGAGGTCGTAGCCGTCGATGTCCCCGGCCTCGAGCGCCTGACGGCGGGCCACCGGGTCGTCGATCACGCGGAAGGTGATGTCCGTGACCTCGCCGCCCTCGCCCCAGTAGTCCTCGTTGGCGGTGAGCTTGACGTCCTCGCCCACGCTCCAGGACTCGAACTTGTAGGGGCCGGTGCCGGTGGGGTGTGCCCGGGCGTACTCGGACATCTGGGGCGACTCGGCGGTGCCGCCGACCTCGTCCGCCTTGTACTCCTCGAGCGCCTTCGGCGACTGCATGGCGAAGGCCGGCAGGGACAGGGAGGAGATGAAGCCCGCGAACGGCTGCGCCAGCGTGATCTTCACCTCGTGCTCGCCGGTGGCCTCGCACTCCTTGTAGACGGCGTCCTCGGGCTTGTCCGCGAAGCCGCGGAACAGCTTGCCGTAGTAGTACGAGAGGGTCTCCGACTGCTGGATGCCCGTGAAGTTGTACCAGCGGTCGAAGTTGGCGCACACGGCCTCCCCGTTGAACGGCTCGCCGTCGTGGAAGGTCACGCCCTCCTTCAGCTGGAACGTGTGGGTCAGGCCGTCCTCCGAGGACTCCCAGGACTCGGCCAGCAGCGGCGCGGGGTCCGCGGTGCCCGGCTTCGTGCCCACGAGGCCCTCGAAGATCTGACGGGAGACCCGGAAGGTCTCGCCGTCGGAGGCGAAGGCCGGGTCCAGGGTCTTCGGGTCAGAGGAGGCGGCGAAGATGAACGAGCCGTCCACCTGGGCGGCGTCGCCCCCGCCCGAGCCGCCGGAGCCGCCGCCGTCGCGCTGGCTCTGGGCGCAGCCGGTGACGAGCAGGGCGCCGGCCGCGGTGAGCGCGGCGGCGGACAGGAGTCGGTGACGCAGACGGGTGGCCATGGGGGCTCCTCCGGGAGAGGTCTCAGCCGAGACGCGGGTGCGAGGGGACCGCGCCGTCGGGTGTGACCTCGGGCACGCTCCTGGACGTGACTATAGCCACAAGCGCGGGCAGGAACGCAACGCAGGCCGCGTCTGCGCGTGCGGCACGGCGCCCTCAGGCCCCGGTGGGCATCCGCTCCCGACGCGCGGCGGCCCGCTCGCGGACCCAGCGCAGCACGTCCTCCGGACGGTTGGTGGTGAGCTCCTGCACCCCCTGGGCGAGGAGGAAATCGGCGTCCTCGCGCTCGTCGACGGTCCACACCCGCAGCCGCCGCCCCGCCGCCAGCCACGCCTTCACGTCCGCCAGGTGCTCCCGCACGTAGGCCACGGAGGGCCCCGCCATCCCGGCCCGGCCGCGCCAGACGAGCGCCTCGGACCCCGCCAGCGACTGACGCGCCGCCGCACGCACCGCCGCCCGGCTCAGCGGCCCCCGCGCGAGCCGGGTCGGCAGCTCCGTCGGCATGAGGTCCATCAGGGGGCAGAGGGGGTCCGTGCCGGCCAGCGGCGCCACGTGGCGCAGCGCGTCCGGATGGAAGCTCATGAGGGACACCTGCACCTGACCCAGTCGGCCGGTCTCCGGGTCCCAACCGGCCCGCAGCAGCTCCCGCAGCACCCGCTCCTCGAGCTCATGCCCGAACGGGGAGGGGTGCTTGAGCTCCACGGCCAGGCGCAGCGGCCGGTCCGCGGCCGCCGCGATCGCCAGGAGGTCGGCCAGGGTGAGCACCTGCTCCCCCGCGCCGCCGTACACGGCGGGCGGCGCCGTCGTCGTGGCGGGCTCGGCCCCCGGACGCCGGGCGTGCCACGAGACGACATCGAGGCCGCGCAGACGATCCAGCGTGTGGTCCGCGACGGCGCCGCGCCCGTCCGAGGTGCGGTCCACGGTGGGGTCGTGCCAGCAGACGACCTCGCGGTCCCGCGTGAGCTGGACGTCGCATTCGAGACCGTCCGCGCCCACGGCGAGGGCGTGGAGCATGGCGGCGCGGGTGTGCTCGGGGAAGGCGGCGGAGGCGCCGCGGTGGGCGATCACGAGGGCGGGCACGCCGCCAGGCTAGGGAGCGCGTGTGCCGACCACGTCACCGCAGGGTGCCCGGCTGGTTAACTGGTGGGGACCATTCGGTGCACGCGATCAGGAGCCTCCCGTGTCCTTCTCCCCCGACCCCGCCCAGCAGCTGCTCAGCGCCGGTGCCCTCGAACGCGCGGCGGGCCTGCGGCGCATGAAGGCCGTCGCCCTGGGGCTGCTCATCCTGCTGGCCGTGGTGTTCGTGGTCGCGTTCCCGTTGCAGGACACCCACCCGGTGTGGGGCTACGTGCGCGCCGCCGCGGAGGGCGGCATGGTCGGCGCGCTGGCGGACTGGTTCGCGGTCACGGCGCTGTTCCGCCACCCGATGGGTGTGCCCGTGCCGCACACCGCCCTGATCCCGCGGAAGAAGGACCAGCTCGGCGCCGCGCTGACCGAGTTCGTGCAGGAGAACTTCCTGGACTCGGAGGTCGCCCACGAGAAGGTCGACGGACTGAAGGTGGCCGAGGCCGCCGGCGGCTGGCTGCGCCGTGAGGAGAACGCGGCTCGCACCGCCCGGGAGATCGCGACGGCGGCCCGGGGCGCCATGGCCGCGGCCGACGACGACGCCGTCCAGGAGCTGCTGCGCCAGCTGATGGAACGCCACATGGTGGCCCCGGACTGGTCCCCCACGCTCGCGGGCGTGCTGGAGGACGTGGTGGCCGGCCGGCACCACGAGCGCGTGGTGGACCTCGTGGTCGCCCACACCGGGGACTGGGTGGCCGCCCACCCCGAGCTGTTCGTCGAGACGGTGCGCCGCCGCTCCCCCGAGTGGAGCCCGGACCTCGTGGACCGCCTCCTCGCCGAGCGACTGCACGCCGAGACCCTCAAATACCTCGCCGGCATCCGCCGCGACCGGCAGCACGAGGCCCGCCGCGCCGTCGACGACTGGCTCGACCGCCTCGCCGACGAGATGCGGAACGAGCCGGCCACCCGCGCCTCGGTGGAACGGTTCAAGCGGAACCTGTTCGCGGACGAACGGCTGCGCGCGTGGGCCGGGCGGGCCTGGGTCTCCCTGCGGGACTCGCTCCTGGATGCGCTCGAGGACCCGTCCTCCGACCTGCATCGCGCGCTCGTGGCCGCCCTGCGCGACCTCGGCGCCCGCCTGCAGGAGGACCCCGAGCTGCGCGACCGCGTGGACGGCCACGCCCGCCGCGCCGCGGCGTATGCGCTGAGCTCCTACGGCCCGGCGCTCACCGGGGTGATCGAGGAGACGGTCGCCCGCTGGGACGGCGAGCAGACCGCGCGCACCCTCGAGCTGTTCGTGGGCAAGGACCTGCAGTTCATCCGCATCAACGGCTCGGTCGTCGGCGCGCTCGCGGGCCTGGCGATCCACGGGGTGGCCACGCTGTTCCTCTGAGCCGCGGCTCCCGCCCCGCACTTTCGAACGTGGAATGGGGCGAATGGGCGCTTTCGAACGTGAGATTGGGCCTCTCTCACGTTCGAAAGCGCGGGGGCGGGGGCGACGGACGCGCGGGGGCGGGGCCGTCAGGCGGCGGGCTTGCCCTTCTTCTGCCTGTCGTCCTTCTCGTCCTTGCCGCCGGGCAGGGCGCGACGGATCGCACCGAAGACGCCGCCGTCGTCCTTGGTGCCATCGGCGCGCCCCTGTGCGGCGCCCTCGCGGATCTCGCCGGGGATCACCATCGGCAGGGGGCCGAAGAGCTCCGCGGCGTTCTCCATCACGGCCTTGCCCATGGCGCGGTTGCCCACGCCGCCGATCACGGCGCCCACGCCGAACGGCACGGCGCGGCCCACGAAGCCGGCACCCTGCCGCAGGCGCATCTTGCGCATGAACGTCCTCTTGAGGCGATCCACCACGAACGCGCTGATGCCGGTGCCCGATGCGGTGCCCGCGAGCGCGTTGAGGCTGGACTGCGGGTCGTAGGGACGGCCGGCCTTGGCGGCGGCCTCGCGGAGCAGCTCCTTGGCGTCGTCGCCGAGCATGAGGCCCATGACGAGGGCCTGGGCGCGCTGCGGGTCCTGCGTGGTGATGCCGTGCAGCTCGGCGAGGGACTGCGCGTAGAGGGCGGTGGCCTCCATGAAGCCGGCGACCGCGGCACCGGACAGGCCGAGCGCGGCCACGGTGCCGATGCCCGGGACGATCGCGGTGCCGCCCACGGCGGCACCGGCCCCCGTGACGGTGGTCAGGTACTGCTGCCCGAGCCGCTCGGCGAGACGCTCCGGGCTCTCCCCCGGGTGCTTCGCCGCCATGCGCTGGATGTTCTTCAGGACCAGGGGGCGCTGGACCGCCAACACCGTGGAGAGGGCCTTCTCGAAGCCCTCCGTGGGCTCGCCGTTCTCATCGAGTGCCGACTTCAGCCCGAAGTCCTTCACCTTCCCGGACGCGTACCGGCCGATCGTCGAGTTCTTTGCCATGCGCGCCACAGTATCGGCGCGCGACCCCCGCGGTCAGGACCCGGGCGTCGCCGCGCGCAGGGAGTGCTCGAGGAAGATGCGCACGTCACGGACCTCGTCGGGGCCGGTCCCGTGCAGGATCCCGGGGTAGGTGCGCACGGTCAGGCGGGTGTGCTCCTCGGCCCACGCGCGGGTGTGGGCGACGGCGTCCGGATGGATCACGGGATCCTCGGCGTCCCGGCCCCAGAAGAACGGGCGCGGGCCCGGTCCCTCGGCCGGGGAGTCGAGCATGGCCAGCAGCTCGTTGTCGACGGCGAAGCCGCTCAGGCCCACACCGCAGGTGAACGCCTCGGGGCGCAGACGCAGGACCGTCGTCGCCATGGCCATGCCCTGGGAGAAGCCGAGCACCGAGACCGTGCGGAAGCCGGCCGCCACGACCTCCTCGGCGGAGAGCACGTCGAACACGCGGTGGGCGGCGGCGAGCACCTGGGCGAAGTCGGACTGCAGCAGCAGGTCGAGCAGGAACCAGCCGTGCGCGCCGGGGTCGCCCGGGCCTTCGGACGCCGTCTCGTCGATCTCGAAGCCGCCGCGCACCGCCAGGCCGGTGCACCGCTCCGGGAGCATCGGGAAGTGGCGGCGCGCCGCGCGGACCTCGTTGGAGCCGTAGCCGTGGAACACGAGCACCAGGTCCGTGCCCGCGCGCTCCGCCGGCGGGCGCGACCACACCACGCTGTGGCCGGAACTGATCGTCTCGGTGACTGGTGGGGGCGTGGGGCTCATGGCTCCATCCTAGGGAGGACCCCCGACCGGGCGTCATGCCTGGTCAGGGGCCGTTTTCGCGTGGGCCCTGCGGGGATCGAACCCGCGACCGGCGGATTAAAAGTCCGATGCTCTGCCAGCTGAGCTAAAGGCCCTCACCCGCGGCCGACGACGACGGCGTGCGGCCGACGACGGCGACCCTCGCGGGTGCCCTCCGATGGTAGCCCAGGCGCCCGGGGCACTACCGTGGACGGGGCCGCCGCCTCCGGCGACCACATCCCCACCCCGATGCGCCCTCGAAGGGAGCCCGCCCATGGCACGTCACCGCCTGCCCGCCGGCCGCGGCGCCAGCTCGAGCGCCTCGGGCGTGCTGCGCCCCCACCGGCCCCGCCTCTCGGAACCGCAGGAGCTCACGCACTTCGCCGGCGGCGAAGACCCGCAGGAAGTGGCCGCGGCGGCCTCGCGCCTGGCCCACGCCCTCGTGGCCGGCGGCCGCGCGGAGGAGGACCCGGCCATCGTCGAGCGGCTGGTCGGGCTGGTCCGCGAGCTGGGCGTCGAGACGCTCGCCGAGCTGTGGGCGGACGCCCCGCCCGTCTCGCTC
>NZ_KV825247.1:0-2878 GCF_001816085.1 Micrococcus sp. HMSC31B01 | reverse complement strand
CTCGTCGACGTCGACGGCCGCCCCCTCGACTCCCGCCGCCTCCTCGGCGTCGGCCGCCGTCGTCCGGCTGACCGGGACGGCCGCGCAGTGCAGCCAGGTGCAGAGCGGCTCGGGCGTGGCCGTGGCCCCGGACCGCGTGCTCACGAACGCGCACGTGGTCCTCGGCGTGGACGCCCCCACCGTGACGGACCGCGCCCGCGGCGTGCACGCGGCGCGGATCGTCCACCTGGACACGGCGCACGACCTCGCCGTCCTGGCGGTCGACGACGCGAACCTGCCCGTCATGCCGGTCGGCGCCGAGCTGACGGGCGGCGCGTCGGCCTCCGTCCTGGGCTATCCCGACGGCGGCCCGTTCGCCTCCACCCCCGCGACCGTGCAGGCCGTCGGCGAGGTGCCGCTCGGCGACGTCCTGACCGGTGCCGCGAGCATGGTGGACGTCTACACCCTCGCGGCGGACATCCGCCACGGCTACTCGGGCGGCCCGGTGGTGGACACGGCCGGGAACCTGGCCGGTCTGGTGTTCGCCCGGGCCCCGGGCTCGGACGCCGTCGGCTACGCCCTGACGGCGGACACCATCGCCCCCGTCGTCGCCGCGGCCCCGGAAATGACGGCCACGGTCCCTTCGGGGGACTGCGTCCCGGGCGGCTGAGCCGGCGCCGCGCCACGCGCCTGATGCCCGCATTCCGGACCGGACTGTCCGGCAACGGCCCGTGTCGACTATTGTGTCCTCCGTCACACTCGAGTTTTTCCCGACCCCCGGAGGTCCTGCATGTCCAGCACCGTCTCCGCGCCCGCGTCGGCGCCGAAGCGCACCCGGGAGGAGTTCACCGGCCGGTGGGCCTTCATCCTGGCGGCCATCGGCTCCGCCGTGGGCCTCGGCAACATCTGGCGCTTCCCCTACGTCGCCTATGAGAACGGCGGCGGCGCGTTCGTCATCCCCTACCTGATCGCGCTGCTCACCGCGGGCATCCCGCTGCTGTTCTTCGACTACGCGATCGGCCACCGCTTCCGCGGCTCCGCGCCGCTGGCGTTCCGGCGCCTGTCCCGGTGGACCGAGACCGTCGGCTGGTGGCAGGTGCTCATCTGCGTCGTCATCGGGATCTACTACGCCGCGATCATCGGCTGGGCGATCATGTACACCTGGTTCTCCGTGGACCAGCGGTGGGGCGACGACCCGGAGACCTTCCTCATGGGCGACTACCTGCAGGTCGCCGACGACCCGTCCCCGTCCTTCGACGTCGTCTCGGGCGTCTTCTGGCCCATGCTCGCCGTCTGGGTGATCACGCTGCTCATCATGGGCTTCGGCGTGCGCCGGGGCGTGGCCCTGGCCTCGATGGTCGGCATCCCGCTGCTCGTCGTGATGTTCCTGATCCTCGTCGGCATCGCCCTCACCCTGCCGGGCGCCGCCCAGGGCCTGGACGCGCTGTTCACGCCGAACTGGGCCGCGCTGGCGGACCCGGGCGTCTGGATCGCCGCCTACGGTCAGATCTTCTTCTCGCTGTCCGTCGGCTTCGGCATCATGATCACCTACGCTTCCTACCTCAACCGCCGCACGAACCTCACCGGCTCCGGCCTGGTGGTCGGCTTCTCCAACTCGGGCTTCGAGATCCTGGCCGGCATCGGCGTGTTCTCCGCCCTGGGCTTCATGGCGCAGGCCTCCGGCGTGTCCGTGGCCGAGGTGGCCGGCAGCGGCATCGGCCTGGCGTTCATCGCCTTCCCCACCCTGATCTCGCAGGCCCCGCTCGGCGCCCTGATCGGCGTGCTGTTCTTCGGCTCGCTCGTGGTCGCCGGCTTCACCTCGCTGATCTCGATCCTCGAGGTCGTCATCTCCGCCGTGAAGGACAAGCTCGGCTGGGGCCGCTGGACGGCCACGATCGTGGTGATCGGCCTGTCCGGGGTGGTCTCCCTCGCCCTGTTCTCCACCACCACGGGCCTGCAGATGCTGGACACCATGGACGCGTTCGCCAACAACTTCGGCATCGTGGGCGCGGCGCTCCTGTCGGTGCTCCTGGTCACCGGTGCGCTGGGCTCGGCCCGTCGCATCACGGCGCACCTCAACGCCGTCTCCTCCTTCAAGGTCGGCCGCGGGTACGTGCTGCTGATCGGCGTGCTCATGCCGATCGTGCTCGCCTACATCTGGCTCTCCTGGATCATGAAGGTGATCGCGGAGGGCTATGAGGGCTACCCGGGCGACTTCCTCGGCGTCTTCGGCTGGGGCATCGCGCTCGGCTCCGTCGCCCTGGCGATCCTGCTCTCCCTGATCCCGTGGTCCCGCAAGTCCAACCTCTACGCCGAGGACCTGGACAGCGAGATCCACGGCGACCTCATCCCGCACAACGCCGTGCCCGAGGGCACCGTCCCCACCGGCGCCCTGCCGGTGGTGCCCGCGGCCGCCACCCGGAAGGAGCTCTGACCGATGAGCACCGCAGCGATCGTCATGATGTCCCTGGCCATCCTCCTGGTGTGGGGCGGCCTCGCGGTCTCCGCCGTCCACCTGCTCCGCCACCCGGACGACTCCTCGGGCGACCTCGCCATCGAGGACGAACTGGCCCCCGCCGTGTGGGAGCGCGAGGATGGCCGTCTCGACGCGCAGCACCGGTGAGTCGATGAGGGCCCCCGGTCCGTCCGCAGCGGCCCCGTCCGCGGCCTCGGTCGCCGACGGGGCCGCGGGCGTGGTCTCCGCCTCCCTGCCGGTCGTGGCGGTGGACGGGAGCCTGCCGGCCCCGCCCTACCGGCAGATCGTGGACGCGGTCCTGGCCGGCGTCGCCTCCGGATCCCTCGCCCGCGGGGACCGACTGCCGCCCGTGCGTGCGCTCGCGGCCGAGCTCGGCGTGGCACCGGGCACCGTGGCCCGGGCCTACAAGGAGCTCGAGGCGCA
>NZ_KV825246.1:0-1740 GCF_001816085.1 Micrococcus sp. HMSC31B01 | reverse complement strand
TGGCGGCGGTGCTCGTCCACGAGCTTGCCCACCTGCTGGAGTCCGGACACGGCCCGGCCTTCCGACGCCTCGTGGACCGGTATCCGCGCTACGCCGAGGCGATGGCCTTCCTCGAGGGGGTCACCTTCGCCGAGGGCCGCGGTCGCACGGCGCCGGACCGGTGGGCGGAGGACGAGGACGCCGGCTGACACGACGGCGGGTGGCCCGCACCCGAGGTGCCGGACCGCCCGCCGTCGTCGTGCCGGGAGGGGCTCAGCCCTCGCGCGGCGCGTCGCCGAAGCCGCCCTCGAGGAGCTTGCGCAGCTCGTCGTCGAGGGACTCGGTGCTGGCGTCCGCGGCGGAGCGGCGCCCGGCGTACCCGGCGGGGTCCTCGAGGTCCTCCGCCGTGGGCTGACGCTCGGGATGGCGCCAGATCTCCTCGCGGTACTCCGTGCCGTGCTCGGCCGTGACGTACTCCCAGAACGCGGCGGCCTCGCGCAGGCGGCGCGGGCGCAGCTCGAGGCCCACGAGGGCGGCGAAGGCCTGTTCGGCCGGGCCACCCGAGGCGCGACGGCGGTTCATCGTCTCGCGCAGGGCGGCCGCCGACTCGAGCGGGCGCGCGGCCTCGGCGACCACCACGTCCACCCAGCCCTCCACGAGTGCGACGAGCAGCTCCAGCTGGTCCAGCGCGGCCTGCTGGGTGGCGTCCGGGGCGGCGATGAAGGACGCCCCGTCGAACACAGCCTGCAGGGAACCGGGGTCCATCGGGTCCACCGACTGCGCGGCCCGCTCGATGCCCTCGGTGTCCAGGCGGATGCCCGCGGCGTACTGCTCGACGGCGGCGTACAGGTCCCGCTCGAGCCACGGCGAGTGCAGGAACAGGCGCATGCGTGCGGCCTCGCGCAGGGCCAGGTAGATGCGGATCTGGTCGTCCGGCACCGAGAGCCCGTCGCCGAACTCCTCGATGTTCACGGGGACGAGGGCGAGGCGGTGGCCGGCGACGGGCAGGCCGATGTCCGTGCCCGAGAGCACCTCCTTGCCCAGGGCACCCACGGCGCCGCCGAGCTGCAGGCCGAACATCGTGCCGCCCATGTTCTTCAGCATGGGCTGCAGCCCGCCGAGCAGGGAGGCGTCCATGCCCTCGGGGAGCTGACCCGGCAGCTGCTGCTCGATGGCCGCGGACATCGCACGGGACATCGAGATGGCCACGGGCTCGGTGAGCCGGCGCCACTGGTCCATGGTCGCCTCCACCCACTCGGCACGGGACCAGGCCACGCCGACGCTGCCGACGGGCTCGGTCTGCGTGACGCCGTCGAGCCACAGCTCGGCCAGCCGCAGCGCCTCGTCCACCTCGCGTCGCGCGAACGAGCCGACGGCCGGGTCCTCGCCGGCCACGGCCTGGCGGGCGGCCTGCTTCGCCAGAGACCAGTTCACGGGGCCGTCCGAGCCGGAGCCGGAGCTCATCATCGCCTGGAACTGGGCCATGGCCTGCTGCATCATGGCCGGATTCAGCTGGGACGGGTCGAAGGGCACCCCGCCGGGGCCGCCCAGGCCCTCCATGGCGCGTCGGACTTCGTCCGGGTCGGGGCCCTGGCCGCCGAAGAGCTGCCGCAGCATCTCCTCCAGGGGGTCGCGGCCGTCGTCGGATCCGGGCGTGCGCGCGTCGTTGCTCATGTCTCCAGCGTATCCGCGTCGGCGCGACGCGCCCGCCCTCCCGACGTCGCGGCGGCGCGGTTCGCCCATGGCGCACGGCGTCGCGCG
>NZ_KV825245.1:0-5257 GCF_001816085.1 Micrococcus sp. HMSC31B01 | reverse complement strand
CACGCCCGCCGGCCCGAGCGGCTCGGCCAGTGCACCGGGGGCGGCGTCGCGCTCCGGCAGGATGGGCGCATGACCCTCCCCACCCCCTCCGGCCGCTGGACGACGACGGCGCGGCCTGCCTTCGCCGTCGCCGCGGCCCTGTCCCTGGGCGGCAACCTGCTCTCACTGTGGATCGGCTCGTGGAAGTCCTCGGACCTGCCGGCCGACGCGGGCTACGCGGGCGTGCTCGAGGGCGGCTGGGAGCACATGCTCAACCAGCCCACGTACTTCACGTTCCTCTCGAACTTCCTGGTGGGGCTGACGTCCCTGCTGCTGGCGCTGCGCCTGCACCGGCCGGGCACGCTGTTCCGGGTGCTGCGGGTGACGGGGGTGGTGTGCATCGTGATCACGGGCGTGGTGTTCAACGTGCTGCTGCGGGACGCCGACCCGATGACCGCCGTCGAGCGGTTCAACGACACCCTGCAGCACATCGTCACGCCGATCCTCACCCCGGTGCTGTGGGCGGTCTTCGGGCCGCGGCGGCAGATCACGTGGCGGGTGGTGTGGTTGTCCACGCTCATCCCGCTCGCCTGGCTGGCGTTCACGCTGCTGCGCGGGCCGTGGCTGGACTGGTACCCGTACACGATCCTGGACGTCCCGCGGCTGGGCTACGACGGCGTCGCCGTCTACGTGGTGGCGATCCTCGTGTTCTTCGTGGCGGTCGCCGCCCTGCTGCGGGTGGCCGACGGCCTGCTGGCGCGGGCCGGCGTCGGGGTGGGGGCGGGCGCCGAGGCGGAGGCCCGGGTGGAGGCCCGTCCCTCCCCCTGACCCCGCCTCAGTCCGACGCCGCGCGGCCCACCTGCACCGCCCACGCGCGGACGAGCGCCTCGGCGACCTCCGGCTGGTCCAGGTGCACGTTGTGGCCGGCGGCGTCGAGCGCCGCGTAGGTGGCGCGCGGGTAATGCTCCAGGAGCGCGGCCTGGTCCCGGTAGCCGACGAGGTGGTCCTCCCGGCCGGTGAGGATCAGGGCGGGCCCCTCGAACGGCGGCGCGGCCTCCTCCGGCACGGCGTCCAGGACGTAGCGCGCGGACAGGCGCTTCAGCGCCTCCTCGTCCACGGCGCGGACGCCCGGCAGCGCGTGCTCGCGGAACCGCTCCCACGTGTCCCGCGTCAGCCGCGGGGACATCTCGAGGAACGGGGCGGCGTCGTCGGGGTCGAGGGTAGACATGAAGGCGTCGTCGCGCTCGCGCACCACCAGGTCGGTGCGGGTGCGCCGGTCCTCGTCCGGGTCGACGACGGGCGCGAGCAGCCCCAGCCCCAACACCTGCGCGCCGAACTCGGCCGCCACGTGCCGGGCGAGCAGGCCGCCGAGGGAGTTGCCGAGCACCGCGAACGGCCGCTCGCCGACCTCCGCGCGGATCCAGTCCACGAGCCAGGCGGCGAGCTCGGGGAGGCCGCCGTCGTCCTGGAGGGCCGAGGTCCGGCCGAAGCCCGGCAGGTCCACGTAGATCCGCTCGACCTCCCCGGCCTCGGCGAGGGCGTCGTCGAGCGGCAGCAGCAGCCGGTGGTCCACGCTGTTGCCGTGCACCGCGATCAGCGGGACGCCGGAGCCGCGGCGGACGACGTGGGGGTTCTCGGGGGTGTGCTCGGATGTGTGCTCGGTCATGGGTCCGAGCGTAGGGCTGAGCGCGCGGTGCCGCCCTCTCCCCGCCGCCCTCTCCTCGCCACCCTCTCCCCGCTGCCCCCTCCCCACCGCTTTGCGGGCCGAATGCGACGCTCCCGTGCCCGATTCAGGGGCTCATCCGTCGGATTCGGCCCACAAAGTGCTCGGCCGGGCCGCCCGGTGCCGGCCGGTCACCAGAGCAGCTGGTCCCCGCGGATCTGCGTCTGGAGTCCGTCGATGCGCCCGAGCACGGAGACCTGCAGCAGGGCCGGCCAGGCGTGCACCACGAGCCCCAGGGCCACCGCGACCACGCCCCAGACCAAATGCCCGACGGCCGCCAGCGCCACGCCCGCCACCGCGTGCAGACCCGCGGAGGCGGCGTGGCTGACGAGGGAGCCCACGGCGGCGGTGCGGATGCGCCGCAGGTCGGCCCGGCCGGTGATGCGGCGGCTGATGGCCGCGTTCCAGCCGACGGCGCCCAGCTGCCGGGAGAGCCAGTCGGTGCGGACCCGGCGGGCGAGATCGCGCCAGCGCGTGTCCCGCCTCCACGGCCGGTCCACGAGCTGCCGCGAGGGCTCCCCGTAGAACGGGCCGAACCCGAAGGTCCCCACCGTGAGCACGCCGACGAACAGCCCCGGCGCCGTCGGCGCCATCAGCACGAAGGCGGACATCAGGGCGGCGACGGTGAGGGCCAGACCGGCGAGCGAGCGGGGAGTCATCACCGCGGACGCTAGCGCACCGGGCCCGCACCCCGGGCGATCCCCTCGAGCCGCCGCACGTGCGCGGCCCACCGCTCGGCGTCCCAGCCGGGCAGGTTGTCCCCGGGGCCGCGCAGGCCGGCCTGCCCGTCGATCCCCTCGCGCAGGATGTCGGCGTGGCCGGCATGGCGGGCCGCGTCGAGGGCCACGTGGGAGAGGATCTGCGCCAGAGTCACCTCGGCCAGGTGCGCGGGCCACCAGGGGACCCGCCCCCGCGCGTCGAGGACGAGGGCCTCGATGGTCGCGTCCGCGTGCGCGAAGCATCGCCGCGCGTAGTCGAGGACGTCCTCGAGGGTCTCGTCCTCGGCGGCGAACAGGTCCGCGCCGTCCTCCTCGCCCACCCCCGGCGCGTCCCAGGGCAGGGGGATGCCGGCGGGGCGGCCGAAGACCTCGCCGAAGTACTCGAGCTCGCACGTGGCCGCGTGCTTGAGCAGGCCCAGCAGGTTGGTGCCGGTGGGGGTGCGGGGCAGGCGGACCTCCCGCTCGGGCAGGCCGTCCAGCTTCGCGAAGAGGGCGTCGCGCTGCCGGCGCAGCCCCTGATGGAGGATCTCCTTGTGGTCCATGGGGTGAGCCTGCCGGGATTCAGGCCGCGCGGACGGCCCTGGCCCGTGGCCCGACGTCGTCGCGGACGTCCGGCGCCCCGGGCCGCCGTCGTCGGTCCTCAGCCCTCCCGGCGCGGGACCACGGTGATGGCCCGGGTGTCCGGGGCGGTGTCCGCGACGTGGTCCATGGCCTCGTCCACGTCCCCGGTGCGCTCGTAGGCGGCGTGGATCTGTTCCCACAGGTGGGCGTTGCGGACGCCGATGGCGGCCGGGTCCAGGACGGGGTCCTGGCCGGCGCGGCGCTGGCGGTCGTAGTCCTTGAGCAGGCGGATGGCCACGGGGCTCAGGAGCACGAGCGCGAGGATGTTCACCCACGTGTACAGGCCCACACCGAAGTCCGCAAGGGACCACACGAACGCGGAGGTCTGCACGGAGCCGATGACCATGGAGGCGGCCAGCAGCAGGCGGGCGGCCGCGATGCAGATGCGCTGCGCCTTCTTGTTCGGGATCAGGTACGCGAGGTTCGTCTCGGCGTAGAACGCGAAGGACAGCAGCGTGGTGAAGGCGAACAGGAACACCGCCACGGCCACGAAGGACGGACCGAAGGACGGCAGGACGACGTCGATGCCGATCTGCACCCAGGCCGGGCCCTCCTCGACGCCGGGCAGATGCTCCACGATCGGGGGGCCCTCACCCGTGCCGAGCACGTTGAAGCTGTTGGTGGACAGGATCACCAGGCCGGTCATGGTGCACACGAACAGGGTGTCCACATAGGCGGAGAACGCCTGGGCCAGGCCCTGCTTCACCGGGTGGGAGACGTGGGCGGCGGCGGAGGCCTGGGCGCCCGAGCCGGTGCCGATCTCGGTGGAGTACACGGCGCGGCGCACGCCCCACGCGATGGCGGCGCCGAGCATGCCGGCGTAGACGGAGTCGGCGGCGAAGGCGCTGGTGAAGATCAGGGAGAACATGGCCGGGACCTCCTGCCACATCACCGCGACGACGACGAGCCCCACCAGGATGTACGCGCCGGCCATGAACGGGACCACGAGGCCCACCGTGCGGCCGAGGCGGTGCATGCCGCCGAACACGATCACGCAGAACAGCACGGCCATCCCGAGACCCACCCACAGCGGGTCCCAGCCCCACGCCTCGGTCGTGGCGGCGGTGACGGCGTTGGCCTGGATCTGCGGGCCGGTGAAGACCGTGGCGAACACGGTGGCCGCGGCGTAGGCGACCGCCAGCCACCGCCAGTTCCGGCCGAGCCCCTCGAGGATGTAGTACGCGGGCCCGCCGCGGTACTCGCCGCGGACCTTGTGCTTGTAGAGCTGTGCGAGCGAGCTCTCCACGAGCGCCACGGGGGCGCCGAGGATCGCCGTCACCCACATCCAGAACAGCGCGCCCGGGCCGCCCAGGTAGATCGCGGCCGCGACGCCCGCGATGTTGCCGACGCCGATGCGCCCACCCAGGGCCATGGCGAACGCCTGGAACGAGCTGATCCCCGCCGACGACGATCCTCCCCTGACCAGCTGGCCCACCATGTCCTTGAGCAGCCGCACCTGGGGAGCCGCCATGCGGATCGTGAAGTACAGGCCCAGGGCGAGGAGCCCGACGACCATGGGCAGGCTCCACATGATCGAGTTGGCGGCGGTGACGAACTGCTCCATGGTCACTTCCCAGGTCGTGGACAGGATCCGTGCACTCCATCACATTCGGGCCACCTCGGGCACCCCTGAGCCCCCGGGGGGTCTGCGCGGGACCGGCAGGGTCGGCCGGCCAGACACGCCGTGCCGTCCCCGCGCCGGCTCACCCCTGCCCCGCTCCCGCCTCCTCCCGCACCGTCATCGCCAGCTCGACGTGGCCGGCGTCCGGGTCCGCGAGGATCTGGCGGATCTCCGGCGCGGCGCCGGCATCCTCCACGTCGAACGCGTCCATCAGTCCCAGCAGGTCCGGATGGGGCAGCGCGCCGCCGGGGGCGTCGTCGAGCAGGTCGACCTCGCCCGCATCGGCCCGCACGTCCACGTACCGCTCCACGCGGCGCGGCAGCGCCCCGGTCACCACCTCGTGCCCGCCGACCCTGAGGCCCGTGGGAGCCGGGCCGCTCAGCGGGACGGCCAGGACGGTCTCCACGACGTCGGCGGTGCCCGGCACCGGACGCAGTGCCGTCCACGGCGGCCCGGCCGGTGCCGACCCCGCCTCCGCGAGCGCCTGGAACAGCGTCGCGAAGGCGTCGTTCGCGCGCTCGGTGGTCGCCTCCTCACCAGCCTCGTCCAGGGCCACCCGCTGCACGACGCCGGCCCACGGCGTCGGCCCGACCG
>NZ_KV825244.1:0-3540 GCF_001816085.1 Micrococcus sp. HMSC31B01 | reverse complement strand
CGGCGGGGGGCGGGGCGGGACGCAGGGCGGGCTCCTCTCGGGTCGCCGCGCGTCGCGGAGGGGCCACGGACGGCGCGGGCCCCCAGTCTCGCAGGTAGGGTGGGGCCCATGAGTGCCGTCCGTTCCGCCGTCATCCCCTCCGAGCTGCTCTTCGGCACGGTCGTGCCCGCCATGGTCACCCCCATGACGGACGAGGGCGCCGTGGACCTCGAGGTGGCCGCCGCGCTGGCCGAGCACCTGGTGGACCGCGGGGCCGACGGCCTCGTGGTCACCGGCACCACCGGCGAGACCTCCACGCTCACGGACGACGAGAACGTGGCGATGTTCCGCACCGTCGTCGAGGCCGTGGGGGACCGCGCCAGGGTCGTGGCCGGCACCGGCACCAACGACACGGCGCACACCCTCGAGCTGTCCCGCCGCGCGGCCGAGACGGGTGTGAACGGGCTGCTGCTCGTCACCCCGTACTACAACAAGCCCAACCAGGCCGGCATCCGCGCGCACTTCGAGGCCGTGGCCGACGGCGTGGACCTGCCGATCATGCTCTACGACATCCCGGGCCGCTCCGTGATGCCGATCGAGCCCGAGACGATCATCGCGCTCGCGCAGCACCCCAACATCCGTGCGCTCAAGGACGCGAAGGGGGACCTGCAGTCCACCACCACCGTCCTGGCGCACACGGACCTCGACCTCTACTCCGGCGACGACGGCGCGACCCTGCCGCTCATGGCGCTCGGCGCCGTCGGGGTCGTCTCGGTGGCCGCGCACGCGGCCCCCGAGCTGTACCGCCAGCTCGTGGACGCCGTCCACGCCGGCGACCTGGCCGGTGCCCGTGACCACCACTTCGCGCTGGACCCCGTCCAGCGCGGCATCATGACCCACGTCCAGGGCGCGGTGGCCGCGAAGGCCGTCCTCGCCGCCCAGGGCGTCATCCCGTCCGCAGCCGTGCGGCTGCCCCTCGTCCAGGCCACGCCGGACGAGCTCTCCGTCATCCGAGCCGACCTCGCGGAGGCCGGCATCACCTTCTAGAAGGGACCCGTTCCATGACCGCAGGCACCCGCCTGTCCACCCCGCCCAAGCTCAAGCGGGGCACCTGCCGCATCGTCCAGCTGGGCGGCCTCGAGGAGGTCGGCCGCAACATGGTCACCTTCGAGATCGACGGCAAGATCCTCATCGTCGACTGCGGCGTCCTCTTCCCCGAGGAGCACCAGCCCGGCGTCGACCTGATCCTGCCGGACTTCGACTACATCCGGGACCGCGTGGACGACGTCGTCGGCATCGTCCTGACCCACGGCCATGAGGACCACATCGGCGCCGTGCCGTACCTGCTGCGCCTGCGCGACGACATCCCCGTGATCGGCTCCAAGCTGACCCTCGCCCTGATCGAGGCCAAGCTCGAGGAGCACCGGATCAAGCCGCGCACCCGCGTGGTCAAGGAAGATGACATCGTCGAGTTCGGCCCGTTCGAGTGCGAGTTCGTGGCCGTGAACCACTCGATCCCGGACGCGCTCGCCGTCGCCATCCACACGGACGCCGGCACCATCCTGCACACCGGCGACTTCAAGATGGACCAGCTGCCGCTCGACGGCCGCATCACGGACCTGCGCGCCTTCGCCCGTCTCGGCGAGGAGGGCGTGGACCTGTTCATGACCGACTCCACGAACGCCGAGGTCCCGGGGTTCACCACCACGGAGGCGGAGATCGGCCCCACCCTCGAGCGCTACTTCGCCACGGCGAAGCGCCGCATCGTGGTGGCCTCGTTCTCCTCCCACGTGCACCGCGTCCAGCAGGTCCTCGACGCCGCCCACAAGCACGGTCGCAAGGTGGCCTTCGGCGGGCGCTCCATGATCCGCAACATGACCATCGCGGCGAAGCTCGGCTACCTCAACGTGCCGAACGGGATCCTCGTGGACATCCGCAAGGTGGACAAGTACCGCGACGACGAGATCGTGCTCATGGTCACCGGCTCCCAGGGCGAGCCGATGGCGGCCCTGTCCCGCATGGCCAACGGGGACCACCAGGTGCAGCTGGAGGAGGGCGACCTCGTCGTGCTGGCCTCCTCCCTGATCCCGGGCAACGAGAACTCCGTGTTCCGCGTGATCAACGGGCTCATGAAGCTCGGCGCGACCGTGGTGCACAAGGGCATGGCCAAGGTGCACGTCTCCGGCCACGCCTCCGAGGGCGAGCTGCTGTACTGCTACAACATCGTCGAGCCCGAGTTCGTGATGCCGGTGCACGGCGAGACCCGCCACCTGATCGCCAACGGCCGGATCGCGGAGAAGACCGGCGTGCCGGCCGAGAACGTCATCCTGGCCGGCAACGGCACCGTGGTGGACATGACCGACGGCCTCGTGAAGGTCGTCGGCGAGGTGGAGTGCGGCTACGTGTACGTGGACGGCTCCTCCGTGGGTGAGATCTCCGACTCGGACCTCAAGGACCGCCGTGTCCTGGGCGAGGAGGGCTTCATCTCGATCATCACCGTGGTCAACCGGCAGACCGGCACGATCGTGTCCGGCCCGGACGTCCACGCCCGCGGCGTCGCCGAGGACGAGAAGGTGTTCGAGGAGATCAAGCCGAAGATCGTCCGGGCGCTCGAGGAGGCCGTGCAGTCCAGCAACGACCACACCGCCCACCAGCTCCAGCAGGTGGTCCGCCGGACCGTCGGCACGTGGGTCAACCGCAAGCTGCGCCGCCGCCCGATGATCATCCCGGTGGTCCTGGAGGCCTGACCCCTCCGGGTCGCCATGCCTGCCGTGTCCGCGGTTCGAGGTAGTTTGGTGGGCATGGCGACCCGTACTTCCCCCACGCGTTCGTCCTCCTCCTCCGCCACGTCCCGCTCCGGCTCCGCCGGACGCCGAGGCTCCGGACGGAAGGGGTCGACCGCGACCGTCCCCGAGGCCGACCTGCCCGCCGCGCCCCTGCGCGCCCTGCATACCCTGTGGATGGGGCTGGCCACGCCGGTCGGTGCCGGCTTCCGCAAGCTCGGCCCGGACGTGCGCATCGACCGCGAGGAACGCCGTGACGGCACCGGCCTGCTCCTGCTGCTGCTCGCCGCGCTGATCGCGGCCGTGGAGTGGTGGGGCCTGCGCGGCACCGCCATCGGCCGCGTGGTGCACGGGGTGGTGGGCGGCACCGTCGGGTGGTTCGCCCTCCTGGTGCCGATCGCCCTGCTCGTCGTGGCCGTGCGCTGCTTCCGCCACGCCACGGACCATCGCGCCAACGGGCGCATCATCATCGGCCTGCTCATGGCGACCGTCGCCGGCTCCGGCATCGCCCACCTCGTGGGCGGTGTGCCCTCGGCCGCCGAGGCCTTCGAGGACATGCTCGGCGCCGGGGGCATGGTCGGCTACCTGGCGACGGCGCCGCTGGCCTCCCTGCTGACACCCGTGCCCGTCTGGGTCCTCATGATCCTGTTGGCCTTCTTCTCGGTGCTCGTGCTCACCGCGACGCCCGTCGGCTCGATCCCGCAGCGGCTCGCGGGCGGCTACGACTGGCTCACGGGCCAGGACCCCGAGGGCGCCTCCGAGCGGCGGGCCGCCCGCC
>NZ_KV825243.1:0-3800 GCF_001816085.1 Micrococcus sp. HMSC31B01 | reverse complement strand
CCGCGGCGCGCGAGGCCATGCAGAACGCGGCCCGGCACGCCGGCGACGCGCAGGTCTTCGCGGAGGCCGGTGAGGACGAGCGCGGCCGCACCGTCGCGGAGGTGTTCGTCCGGGACCGCGGCCCCGGCTTCGACCTGCACACGGTCCCGGCCGACCGGCTCGGCGTGCGGGAGTCGATCGTCGGCCGCATGGAGCGTGCCGGCGGGACCGCCCGCATCCGGTCCGGCCCGGGCGGCACCGAGGTCCACCTGACCCTGACCGAGCCCGAGGGTGCGCGAGCGCGCACCGGACAGGAGCACCCATGACCGACCCCGCCCCGCGCACGGCCGTCATCGTGGACGACCACGCGATCTTCCGCTCCGGCCTGCGCGCCGACCTGGACCCGGACCGACTGGCCATCGTCGGCGAGGCCGGGGACGTGGACGAGGCCGTCCGCACCGTGCTGGACGTGGCGCCGGATGTGGTGCTGCTGGACGTGCACCTGCCCGGCGGGGCCGGCGGCGGGGGAGCGGAGGTGGCCGAACGCGTCCTCGCGCGCCGACCCGCGCAGCGGTTCCTGGCCCTGTCCGTCTCGGACGCGGCCGAGGACGTCGTCGCCGTGATCCGTGCGGGGGCCCGCGGCTACATCACCAAGACGGCCTCCGGCGCGGAGGTGGCGGACGCGGCGGTCCGCGTGGCCGACGGCGACGCGGTGTTCTCGTCCCGGCTGGCCGGGTTCGTCCTCGACGCCTTCCGCGGCACGGCGCCCGCGCCCCCGCTCGTCCCCGCCGCGGCGACGAGCGGGGCTGCGGCCCCCGACGAGGACCTCGACCGGCTCTCGGCACGGGAGCGGGAGGTCATGCGGCTGATCGCCCGCGGCTACACCTACCGGGAGGCCGGGGCGGAGCTGTTCATCTCGGACCGCACGGTCGAGACCCACGTGTCCTCCGTGCTGCGCAAGCTCCAGCTCTCCAACCGCCACGAGCTGACCCGCTGGGCCGCGCGCCGCGGATACGCCTGAGCCCCGCGGCACGCGGCGTCGCGGGGCTCAGGGGTGGGGTGTGCGGCTCAGGCGCTGAGCAGGGCGCGGATGCGCTCGACGCCCTCGGCGAGGTCCGCATCGCCCAGCGCGTAGGACAGTCGCAGATAGCCGGACGGGCCGAACGCCTCGCCCGGGACCACGGCGACCTCCGCCTCGTCGAGGATGAAGGCGGCCAGCTCGGCCGACGTCGCGGGGGTGACGCCGCCGCGGTAGGTCTTCGCGAGCGCCTCCCGCACGTCCACGTACGCGTAGAACGCGCCCTGCGGGGTGGGGCAGTGGAAGCCCGGCACGGCGTCCATGGCTTCGACCATGGCCCGGCGCCGGCGGTCGAACGCCGTCTTCATCTCCGCCACGGCGTCCAACGGGCCGGCGATGGCGGCCAGCGCGGCCCGCTGCGACACGTTGGCCACGTTCGAGGTGGCGTGGGACTGCAGGTTCGTGGCGGCCTTGACCACGTCCAGCGGGCCGGCCATCCACCCGACGCGCCAGCCCGTCATGGCGTAGGTCTTGGCGACGCCGTTGAGGATCACGGACTGCTCCGCCAGCTCGGGCACGGCGCGGACGATCGAGGTGAACGGCATGCCGTCGTAGGTCAGGTGCTCGTAGATCTCGTCGGTGACCACCCACAGCCCCCGCTCCCGTGCCCACCGGCCGATCGCCGCCGTCTCCTCGGGGGAGTACACGGCGCCGGTGGGGTTGGAGGGGGAGACGAACAGGAGCACCTTGGTGCGGTCCGTGACGGCCTCGTCGAGCTGGTCCACGGTGACCTTGTAGCCCTGCTCGGGGCCGGCGAACACCTCGACCGGCACGCCGCCGGCCAGGCGGATCGCCTCCGGGTAGGTGGTCCAGTAGGGGGCGGGGACGAGCACCTCGTCCTGCGGGTCCAGCAGGGCGGCGAAGGCGTTGTACACGGCCTGCTTCCCGCCGTTGGTCACGAGCACCTGGGCGGCCTCGAGGGACACGCCGGAGTCGCGCAGCGTCTTGGCCGCGATCGCCTCGCGCAGCTCGGGCAGGCCGGCGGCGGGGGAGTAGCGGTGGTTCTTCGGGTCCCGGGCCGCGGCGACGGCGGCCTCCACGATGTAGTCCGGGGTGGGGAAGTCGGGCTCGCCGGCGCCGAAGCCGATCACCGGGCGCCCGGCGGCCTTGAGCTCCTTGGCGCGGGCGTCGACGGCGAGGGTGGCGGAGGGCGCGATGGCGGACAGACGGGCGGAGACGCGGCGGGCGGGCGCGGCCATGGGGACCTTCTTCGAGCTCGACGGGGAGGGCGGGGCGGAGCGGGGCTCCGTCCTGCCAGGGTACTGACTGCCCGGGGCCCGTTCGACTCCCGCCGCCCGATGGCGTATCCTGGATCTCCGGTACCGCGATCACGGTCGATCCCGCGAGGGTTCGGCCGGCTCCGTCGGTCCGAAGGGTAGTGGCGCAATTGGTAGCGCAGCGGTCTCCAAAACCGCAGGTTGCAGGTTCGAGTCCTGTCTGCCCTGCTCGATGCCGGGCCTCGTGCTCGGCATCGGACGTGTAGAAAGCGATTCGGCGATCCGACGAGTGAGGCCACGTGACTGAGATGGCGGCGAACGGCGGGGGGCCCGCCCCCACGCCGAGCAGGCAGCGTCGCGGGCTGTTCGCGCGGATCGCGCTGTTCCTGCGCCAGGTGGTGGACGAGCTCCGCAAGGTCGTCACCCCCACGAGCGAGGAGCTGCTGCGCACGACCGGAGTGGTGCTCGCCTTCGTGGCGTTCATGATCCTGCTGGTCATGGGGCTGGACTGGGTGTTCGGCACCGTGGCGGGTCTCCTGTTCGGCGCCGGCGGCCTCTGAGCCCGGCGCGGACGGTCCCGACGTCGCAGGACGCGTCCCCCGCACGCCCGTGAGGGCCCTCCCCGACGGCAGGGCCCGCCGTCCGTCAGCAGAAAGCAGGAACCGTGTCCGAGCAGGAACTGGATCGTCAGCCCGCCGAGGAGTCCGTCCCGATGTCGGAGGACGCCGTGGCCGAGGAGACCGCCGAGACCGCGCAGGACGCCGGCACGCCCGTCGAGGACGCCCTGGACGAGGTCGCCGGCAGCGGTGACGAGACCGCCGAGGCCACCGTGCAGGAGGCCGACCTGGCCGTCGCCGAGGGCGAGGACGCACCGACCCCCGTCGAGGAGCAGTCCGACGACGAGCCCGCCGTGGACCCCGCCGAGGAGCTGCGCACCCGCCTGCGCCGCCAGCCCGGCGACTGGTACGTCGTCCACACCTACGCCGGCTACGAGAAGCGCGTGAAGACGAACCTCGAGGCCCGCATCCTGACCCAGGACATGGAGGACTCGATCTACGAGATCGAGGTCCCCATGGAGGAGGTCGTGGAGATCAAGAACACCACGCGCAAGATCGTCTCGCGCGTGCGCATCCCGGGCTACGTGCTCGTCCGCATGGACCTCGACGACGCCTCGTGGGGCGTCGTGCGGCACACCCCGGGCGTCACGGGCTTCGTGGGCAACGACGCCCACCACCCGCAGCCGCTCAGCCTGGACGAGGTGTACGACATGCTCGCCCCGTCCGTGATCCAGGAGGCCGCCCGCGCCGCCGAGAAGGCCGGTCTGGCCGTCCCCGCCGCGGCCGAGTCCGGTGCGCCCGCCGCCCCCGCGATCCACGTGGACTTCGAGGTCGGCGAGTCGGTCACCGTCAACGACGGCCCGTTCGAGACCCTCCCGGCCACGATCTCCGAGATCAAGCCGGAGGCCCAGCAGCTCGTGGTGCTCGTCTCGATCTTCGAGCGCGAGACCCCCGTGACGCTGTCCTTCA
>NZ_KV825242.1:0-4389 GCF_001816085.1 Micrococcus sp. HMSC31B01 | reverse complement strand
GGGCGTCGTCGTCGGTGCGGGGCTGGGCCGCGGTCACCGGCAGCGCCGCGGTGGCGGGGGAGCCGTCCGCCCGGGTGCCCTCGGCGCGGGGATGGGTGGTGCGCATGCCGTCGTAGTCCAGGGGAGCGGTCTCGGCACCCGAGGGGTCGGCCACGCCCTGCTCCTCGAGGAAGACGGCCAGGCCGGGCACGGCCTCCACAGCGCCGCGGGTGTCCTTGCGACGCAGCGCGTCGGCGGCGTCCGAGAGCGCGGTCGCGTCCGACGGCCGCTCCTTGGGGTCCTTCGAGAGCATGCACATGATCAGGGCGCGCACCGGGGCCGGGACGGTGTCCGGCAGGGGCGGCGGGGTGTCGTTGACCTGGGCGAGGGCGATCGCGATCTGGGACTCGCCCGTGAACGGGCGATGCCCGGCGAGGGCCTCGTAGCCGATGATGCCCAGCGAGTAGAGGTCGGAGGAGCCGGTGGCCTGCTGCCCCGTGGCCTGCTCGGGCGCGAGGTACTGGGCGGTGCCCATCACCTGGCCGGTGGCCGTGAGCGGGACCTGGTCCGCCAGGCGCGCGATGCCGAAGTCCGTCACCTTCACCCGGCCGGTGGGCGTGATCATGAGGTTGCCGGGCTTGACGTCGCGGTGCACGAGCCCCTGGGCGTGGGCCGCCGAGAGCGCGGCCGCCGTCTGCGCGATGATCCGCAGGGTCCGCTCGGGGGAGAGCACCTTCTCCTTCTCGAGGATGGAGGACAGCGGCTGGCCCGGCACGAGCTCCATGACGAGGTAGGCGGAGCCCTTCTCCTCGCCGTAGTCGTAGACGTTGGCGACGCCGGGGTGGTTCAGCAGCGCGGTGTGCTGGGCCTCCGCCCGGAAGCGGCGCAGGAAGTTGGGGTCACCCGTGTACTCCTCCTTGAGGATCTTCACGGCGGTGATCCGGCCCAGGACCTTGTCCCGGGCCTTCCACACCTCGCCCATGCCGCCGATCGCGATGCGATCGGTCAGCTGGTACCTGCCCCCGAGGGTGATGCCCGATGTCGGCCTCATTCCGTGACCACCGCTTCCATGATTGCCTTCATGCCACTGACGATTGTCTGATGTCCAACCCCCGGCGGCTCGTCCTCCACCACGATCGTCACGGCCGCCCGGGGGTTCTCGCTCGCGTCGAAGCCGGTGATCCAGGAGTGCACGTTGCCCGTGTCCCCGACCTCGGCCGTGCCCGACTTCGCCGCGATCCGCACCGTGTCCGACTGCACGGATCCCAGGATGCCGTCCTCCACCGCCGAGACCATCATGTCCGAGACCTGCCCGGCCACCTCGGGGGTCGTGGCCCGGCCGCGCTCACGGGGGCTGAACTCCTGCACCGTGGTGAGGTCCGAACGGCGGACCGCCTTGATCAGCTGCGGCTCCATGACCACGCCGTCGTTCGCGATGCCGGCGGCCACCATGGCCATCTGCAGCGCGGTAGCCTGCACGTCCCGCTGGCCGATCGAGGACTGCGCCAGCGCGGCGTCGTCCAGGTCGGAGGGGAACACGGAGCCGGTCACGGGCAGCGGGTAGTCGAAGGAGTCGTTGAAGCCGAACCGCTCGGCGACCTCCCGGATCCGGTCCTGGCCCAGCTCGACGGCGGCCATGGCGAACGGCGTGTTGCAGGACTGCGCCAGCGCCCACGTGAGGGTCTGACGCCCCACGGTGTTGCACGGTGAGCCGTCGTAGTTGGGCAGCTCCGTGGTCGTGCCGGGCAGCGTCCACGCGGCGGGGATGTCCACCGTCCCGTCCGGGGTGTAGTCACCGGACTCGAGCATGGCCACCGCGTCGATCAGCTTGAACGTGGAGCCGGGGGACACGAGCTGCTCCGCGGCGCGGTTGAGGTACGCGCTGGCGCCGGGGATCTGGTCGATCGCGGCCATGGCCGACTGCGCCTCGGCCGGGCTGTGCGAGGAGAGCGCGTTGGAGTCGAAGCCCGGCTTCGACACCATGGCCAGGATCTCGCCCGTCGTCGGGTCCGTGACCACGGCGGAGGCGCGCACGCCGTCCGGGAGCGCGTCGTACGCCAGACGCTGCAGCTCGGGGTCGATCGTCAGCTCCACCTGGTCGCCCTCGGGCGTGGCGCCCGTGATGATCTCCATGGCGCGGTCCACGAACTGGGACGTGGGGGTGCCGGAGAGCTGCTCGTTCATGGCCGCCTCCAGCCCGTCGGTGCCGTAGGTGAGCGAGTAGAAGCCCGTGAGCGGGGCGTACAGCTCGGGCTCGTGGTAGACGCGCTGGTAGTGGTACGCGTCGTCGGAGGGGACGGACTCGGCGATCGGCTCGCCGTCCACGAGGATCGGCCCGCGCGGGGCGCCGAACTCCAGGAACATCTGCCGAGAGTTCAGGGCGTGCGTCTTGAGCTGGTCAGCGGCCAGCACCTGGATGACGGACGCAGCCAGCGCGAGCACGAGGAGCATGGCCGCCATGACGGTCCACGTGCGTCGGATCGCCTCGTTCACCGCTCCTCACCTCCTCCCGGGGGCACGGCGGCCGCCGGGAGCGCCGTGCCGGGGTCGAGGTGGCCGGCGCCGGGCCCGGACGCGTTGACCATCCCGTCCACGACCACGGGCCGGCGGGCGGCGTTCGAGATGCGCAGCACGAGCCCCACGATGATCCAGTTGGCCAGCAGCGAGGAGCCGCCGGCGGCGAGGAACGGCGTCGTGAGGCCGGTGAGCGGCAGCACGAGGGTCACGCCGCCCATCACCACGAACACCTGCCACGCCATGGTGAAGGCCAGGCCGGAGGCGAGCACCTTGCCGAACGCGTCGCGCACGCCGAGGGCGGCGCGCATCATGCGGGTGACGAGCAGGAGGTACAGGACGAGCACGGCGGCCAGGCCCACGAAGCCGAGCTCCTCGCCGATGGCCGTGAGGATCATGTCCGAGAAGGACAGCGGCACCTGGGTGGGGTTGCCCGCGCCCAGGCCGGTGCCCATCAGCCCGCCCGAGGCCATCGCGAACAGGCCCTGGACCACCTGGTAGGAGCCGCCGAAGTCGCGATGGTAGATCTCGGGGTCGAAGGCCCTCAGCCAGATCTCGAACCGGGCGGTCACGTGCGGCATGAACAGGAACGCCAGCGCCGCGCCGAAGGCGATCAGGCCCAGGCCGAGGAGGATCCAGGAGGCGCGGGACGTGGCGATGTAGAGCATCGCCATGAACATGCCGAAGAACAGCAGGGCCGAGCCCAGGTCGCGCTGGAACACGAGCACGCCGAGCGCCAGGAGCCAGCCGGCCAGCAACGGGCCGAGGTCCCGGGCTCGGGGGAAGGTCACCGGGCCCACGCGGCGGCCGGCCAGCAGGATCAGGTCGCGGTTCGCGGAGAGGTAGCCGGCGAAGAAGATGGCCAGCGTTATCTTGGCGATCTCGCCGGGCTGGAAGGTGCCGAATCCGACGTCGATCCAGATCCGCGCCCCGTACATGCTCAGGCCCAGCCCGGGCACGAGCGGCAGGAGCAGCAGCACGCCGGACGCGGCGAGGAACAGGTAGGGCCAGCGCCGCAGCACCCGGTGGTCGCGCACCAGGAACACCAGGGCGGAGGCCACCAGGACGGCCAGGACGGACCACACGAGCTGCGAGGTGGGGTTGGCCATCGCGGCGTCCTGGCTCAGCCGGTGGATCATGGCCAGGCCCAGCCCGTTGAGCAGGGCGGTGATCGGCAGCATGAACGGGTCCGCGTAGGGGGCCCGCAGCCGCAGGACCACGTGCAGCACGAGGGTGGCCGCGCCGAAGATGCCCAGCGGCACCCAGGCGGTGGAGTCCAGCGGGGCGTCCGTGCCGATCATGCCCAGCAGGTCCGCCCCCAGGGCGATGGCCAGGGCGGCCAGCAGCAGGACCAGTTCGATGTTCCGGCGCGGGCGTGCGGGGGAGATCACCTCGGTCACGGGGCCTCACCTCCCGTCGCGCTCGGGGACGATGCCGGGCTCGTCGGCGCGGCGGAGCCGGACGCGTCCGAGGGGCGGGCGGAGGACGACGACGGCGTCGTGCTCGGCCGGGCCCGCTCGGAGGGTTCACCGGCGGGGGCGGGGGCGTTCGGGTGCAGCGAGTCGCGCAGCTCGGCGACGATCTGCTCCGCGTGGTCCACGTCCCGGGCGGGCATGCCGGCGTTCACGCGGTCGCGTGCGTACGCGGGCAGCGCGTCCACCGGGAGGTCGGTCTGGCGGTCCACGTGGGACAGCTCGAGCGGGCCCAGCCGCTGGGAGACGCCCTTGAACACGGCGATCCGGCCGTCGTTGGCCCCCACGTAGTACTGCGTCTGGGTCCACAGGTAGCCCCACACGGCCACGGCCGCGAGGGTGAGGGCGAGCAGCGTGGTGAACACGGGGATGAACCAGCCGCGGCGGTACTGCACCGGGCGGTCGTCCTTTCCACGCCGCCGAC
>NZ_KV825241.1:0-5294 GCF_001816085.1 Micrococcus sp. HMSC31B01 | reverse complement strand
AGCGGCGGGGCGGCGACCAGGGCGAGCACCCAGAGCGCCCCGATGAGCACCGCGGCCCCCAGCGCGGCGCCCGTCCAGCCGAGGGCGAGGGACGCGGCCGGGAAGAACAGGCCGCCGACCAGCTGGGCCGCCTGCACGCCGGACTGCTTCACCCCGACCCACCCGATGCGCCTCTCCGGCGGCACCACGGTCCGGATGATCCGGTTCGTGGTGGGGTTGGAGATGGCCTGCGTGACGCCCGCCACGGCGGCCGCCGCGTACAGCACGGGCAGGGACGGGGCGACGGCGCCGAGCACGAGCGCCGCGGCGGTGCCGCCGAAGATGATGCTCAGCTGTGCGCGGGCGGACAGGCGGTCGGCGGCCCGGCCGAGGCCGAGCGAGGTGACGGCGGCCGCCGCGAACACGACCGTCATCACGGTGCCGAGCTGGCCCGAGGTGACGTCGAGCCGCTCCATCACGACCGTGGAGGAGGCGGAGACGCCGTAGTTGAACAGGGGCCCGGCGCCCATCGCCGCCAGCAGCACCCACAGCAGGGCCGCGGAGGGGCGGCGAGCGGCGGGGGCGGGCAGGGTCACGGCCCCAGGCTACGACCCCTCACGCGACGAGGCGGGAAATCTATCTCATGGGCGCCCGGGGGCGTCGTGTGAGGTGGATTTCCCGCCTCGAAAGCGGGGGTGACTGCGGGGGTGGGTCAGCCGACGCGGCCCTCGCCGCGGTGCTCGCCCTCGACGCGGCCGGTGGTCCCCCGCTGGGTGACCTCCTCGCCGTCCTGGCGCTCGGGCCGCTCGCCGGCCTCCGCCGGCAGGCCCTCGTTCTCGTCGGTGGGCGTCTCGCCGGCGGTGGCGGCGGGTGCCGGATCCTGCGGGGCCCGACGACGGCCGCCGTGCGGGGACAGCGACTCACCCTCACCCAACGAGCTGACGCGCGGCATCGGCGACGTCGTCAGCGGCACGGACTCGGTCTGCCGGGCGTCGACGAGCGTGGAGCCCGTCCCGGAGATGGGGGAGCCCTGCACGGGGGCGCCGGCCGCCTTGCGGCCCGGGATCAGCAGCTCGGAGCGCCACTGGGGGTCGCGCTCGGTGAGGTAGTCCACGCGGGCGTGCTCGCCGAAGTGGTCCGCGTCCGCCTCCTCCCAGTCCATGGCCCAGCCGGCGGGCGGGTCGTTGAGCAGCTCGTCCGTGCGCAGCCAGTGGTAGATGGACGCGTACGAGCGGGTGCTCAGGTGGTCCACGCGGCGGCGCAGCATGCGGGTGTTCAGCTGGGACGGATGCGTCAGGCCCATGGACGCCATGATCTGCACGGCCTCGCGCACGGTCAGGCGGTGGTAGTTGAAGACGCGGTTGCCCTTGTCCTCCACGTCGAGGGCGCGCATCAGACGCGGGTCCTGCGTGGCCACCCCCACGGGGCACTCGTTCGTGTGGCACTTCTGCGCCTGGATGCACCCGGTGGCCATCATCATCGCGCGGGCGGACATGGTGAAGTCCGCGCCCTGGATCAGACGCTTGACGATGTCCGAACCGGTGGCGACCTTGCCGGCCGCGCCGAGCTTGATCATGTGGCGCAGGCCGGTGCCCACGAGCGCGTTGTGCACGAGCATGAGGCCCTCGGTCAGCGGGGTGCCCACGCGGTCCGAGTACTCGAGCGGGGCGGCGCCGGTGCCGCCCTCGGAGCCGTCCACGATGATGAAGTCGGGGGCGATCCGCTCCTCCCAGATGGCCTTGGTCATGGCCAGCACGTCCACGCGGGAGCCCACGCAGAACTTGATGCCGATCGGCTTGCCGTCCGAGAGCTCACGGAGCTGCTCGATGAACCTGACCATCTCGCGCGGGGTGCGGAACGCGGAGTGGGACGCCGGGGACAGGCAGTCCTTGTCCATCGGGATCTCACGGGCCTCGGCGATCTCGGGGGAGATCTTCTCCTTGGGCAGCATGCCGCCCAGGCCGGGCTTCGCGCCCTGGGAGATCTTGATGGTGATGCCCTTGACCTCGGGCAGCAGCGCCTTCTCGGCGAACTTCTCCGGGCTGAAGGTGCCGTCCTCGTTGCGGCAGCCGAAGTAGCCGGAGCCGATCTCCCAGAACAGGTCCGCGCCGTTGCCGCGGTGGTACTTGGTGAGGCCGCCCTCGCCGGTCTCGTGGATGAACCCGCCCAGGCCGGCGCCCTTGTTCATGGCGATCACGGCGTTGGCGGAGAGGGAGCCGAAGGACATGGACGAGATGTTCATCAGCGAGATGTCCACGGGCCGGCGGCAGTCCGGGCCGCCGATCCGCACCGTGGGGGGCTCCTCCGGCGGGTTGACCGGGGCGGTGGAGTGCAACAGGAACTCGTAGCCGATCTCCGAGGTGTCCCGCTCGGTGCCGAACGCCTTGTGGCTGTCCAGGCCCTTCGCACGGGCGTAGACGATCGAGCGGGTGTCCCGGTCGAACGGCTTGCCGTCGAAGTTGCGCTCGATGAAGTACTGCTGGATCTCGGGGCGGATCGACTCCAGCAGATACCGCATGTGGCCGAGCACGGGGTAGTTGCGGAGGATCGCGTGCCGCTTCTGGGTCATGTCCCACACGGCGAGCACGAGCAGCGCCACCAGGAGCACCGCCAGCACCCACCACGCGCCGCCGCCGATGGCGGCCACCAGCACGACGACGAGCGCGGCCAGCGAGAGGGTCGCGACGATCAGGAGTCTGTTGTTCACCCGACCATCGTGCCCCATATCACTCGAACGTTCATCCTCGCCGCACTGTGTCGAGGTCCCACGTGTGGGGCAGGGGCGTCCGGGCCGACGGCAGGGCCACGCTGCGCCGCCACTCGTGCAGCCACTCCGGCAGCGTCGGCTCCCCCGCGAGGTCGTGGCCGGCCGCCGCCGCGATCGCCCGGACCTCGTCGTTCTCCACGGGGCGGCCGTCCTTCTTGCGCAGGCGCGTGCAGATGTACGCGCGCACCGCGACGTCGCCGTCGACCACCACGCGCTGCTCGAACCACACCGCGCGCTCATCCAGGCCGATCATCCGCGTCTCCACGTCGAACCGCTGCCCCAGGGTCACCGAGCGGCGGAACGCAATCTGCTCGGCCTGCACCACGGGCGTCCAGCCGCGACGGCGGATCTCGTCCCACAGGCCGGTGCGGACCATCGCGTCGAAGCGGCCGAGGTCGAACAGCCCGAAGTACTGGCCGTTGTTGACGTGCAGGGCCATGTCCACGTCCGTGGGCAGGGCGCGCATCGGCAGCGTCGTCGGCTCCCAGAGTCCGGCGCGCGGGCGGCGGCGGGCGCGGGCGACGACCCAGATCGTGCGGGGGATCAGATGCATCGGAGGTTCCTCCTCGGGGTCACAGGACCCCCTCGGTCAGATGGTCCGGCGTGCCGAACCGGTGGGCGGTCACGGACACGGCCTGTTCGTGCAGGAACGGCAGCAGCTCCACCTCGCCGGCGCTCACCACGGGGCCAGCGTAGACCGCCACGTCGGGGGTGTCGCCGAGCGCCGCGTGCAGCGCGCGCCGCGCCGCCTCGGCCGCCTCCCGGTCGCCGGTCCAGTCGGCGACGAGCCGGATCCGTGCGTCGCCGCCGCCCTCCGCTGCGGGCGGGATGAGGGCCAGCCGCCGGGCGCGGTCGTGGAACGCGGCGTCGTCCTCGACGACGACGTCCACCGGCGCGGACGTGCCGGCACCCTCCGTGCGGACGGACCGGACCAGCTCCTCCACCCGGCCGCGCACGGCCTCGGCCGAGAGCCCGTCCGCGTCGGGCCCCTCCGCGGTGGGGGTCGGGCGCAGGCTCACGGTCATGGGCGCCCCGGCGCGCAGGCCGGCGGAGACGATGCGCAGCAGGTGGTCGGCGGGCCCCGAGTGCCGGCGCACGAGGACCGGGGTGGGGACGTGACGCAGCACGTTCCGCTCGGCCTCGAGCGCGGAGACGTCCGTGGCCACCCCGAACACGGTGGTCCACGCGTGGGTGTCGAGGGCGCGGGCGGTCTCGAGCCAGGATGCGCCCGCACCGTCGGCCTCGGCCCCGGGCCGTCCCTCTCCCCCGGCCCACGTGGGCGCGTCCTCCCAGTCCACGAGGCCATGCAGGTAGTGCGGCCCGCCGGCCTTCGTGGTGGGGCCGACGACGGAACGCTTCCAGCCGCCGAAGGGCTGGCGGCGCACGATGGCCCCGGTGATGCCGCGGTTCACGTAGAGGTTGCCGGCGCGCACGCCGCGCAGCCACACGTCGATCTCCTCCCGGTCCAGCGAGTGCAGCCCGGAGGTGAGGCCGTAGTCCACGGCGTTCACGATCCCGATCGCCTCCTCGAGCGTCTCGGCCGTCATCACGGCCAGCACGGGGCCGAAGTACTCGGTGAGGTGGGCGTCGGCGCCGGGGCGGACGCCGGAGCGGATGCCCGGGCTCCACAGGCGACCCGTCTCGTCCAGCGGCCGCGGGCGCAGGGCCCACCGCTCCCCCGGGCCGAGCTCGGTGAGCCCGCGGCGCAGCTTCTCGCCGGGGGCCTCGATCACGGGGCCCATCTCGGCGCGCGGGTCCGCGGGGTGCGCCACGTGCAGGGACGAGGCGGCGTCCAGCAGCTGCCGGTGGAAGCGCTCGGAGGTGGCCACGGAGCCGACGAGCACCACGAGGGAGGACGCCGAGCACTTCTGGCCGGCGTGACCGAAAGCGGACTGGACCACGTCCTTCGTGGCCAGGTCCAGATCCGCGGACGGGGTCACGATCACGGCGTTCTTGCCGGAGGTCTCGGCGAGCAGGTGCAGGTCGGGGCGCATCCCCTTGAACAGCCGTGCGGTGTCCCAGCTGCCGGTGAGGATGAGCCGCTCGACGGCCGGGTCGGTCACGAGCGCCGCGCCGACCTCCGCCTCGTCCTCGTCCGCCAGCGTCACCAGGCGCACGAGGTCCGCGGGGTCGTGCCCGGCGAGCGGGCCGCGGTCGTCGAACAGCCCCGAGTCCCGCAGCCCGGCCACGATCAGCTCCCACGCGACCGCGCCCGTCCGCTCGGACTGCGGGGCCGGCTTGAACACCACGGGCGAGCCGGCGCCGAGCGCGGCGAGGACGCCCCCGACCGGGATGGCCACGGGGAAGTTCCACGGCGGGATCACCAGGGTCAGGCGGACGGGCACGGCGCGAGCGCCCTCCACCGCGTCCAGGCCGCGGGCCAGGCGCGCGTAGTAGTGCGCGAAGTCCACGGCCTCGGAGACCTCGGGGTCGCCCTGGTCCAGGGTCTTGCCGGTCTCGGCGGCGGCCACCTCCAGCAGGCGGGCCCGGCCGGCGTGCAGGGCCCGTCCGACGGCGTCCAGCGCGTCGGCGCGCTCGTGGCCGGTGA
>NZ_KV825240.1:0-18227 GCF_001816085.1 Micrococcus sp. HMSC31B01 | reverse complement strand
CGCCCCGTGCACTGGCACGGGGCGGCCTTGTGCGTTAGACTCTGATATTCGTGCGCCCTCTCGTTGGCAGGACCATCCATCCTGTGTGCCGAGGGCCGCGCACGCCGATCCCGGATCCGCCTCGGCCCTGCCCTGCGCGCCCCTCCGCTCTCGACCTCCCCGACGCTGTCTGAACACGCGTCGCCGGGGGACGACGGCGGGCGGCCCGCCTCGGGGGAGGGGTAAGCGTCCCGGGATGCCCGTTCAACCGTTCCGCAAGGCTCGCCCATCGTGGGGGAGAACCGGCGCGACGCTAGGAGAGACAAGTGATCCAGCAGGAGTCGCGGCTCAAGGTCGCCGACAACACCGGTGCGAAGGAAATCCTGACCATCCGTGTTCTCGGCGGTTCCGGACGCCGCTACGCAGGCATCGGCGACACCATCGTCGCCACCGTGAAGGACGCCATCCCCGGCGGCAACGTCAAGAAGGGCGACGTCGTCAAGGCCGTGGTGGTCCGCACCCGCAAGCAGTCCCGCCGTCCCGACGGCTCGTACATCAAGTTCGACGAGAACGCGGCGGTCATCCTGAAGACCGACGGCGAGCCCCGTGGCACGCGCATCTTCGGCCCCGTGGGTCGCGAGCTGCGTGACAAGAAGTTCATGAAGATCGTGTCGCTCGCCCCGGAGGTGATCTGACCTCATGGCCAAGATCAAGAAGGACGACCTCGTCCAGGTCATCAGTGGCAAGGACAAGGGCAAGCAGGGCAAGGTCCTGCGCGTGTTCCCGGCGGATGAGCGCGTGCTCGTCGAGGGCGTGAACCGCGTGACCAAGCACCTGCGCGCCGGCCAGGACAACAACGGTTCCACCGAGGGCGGCCTGCAGGTCGTCGAGGCCCCGATCCACATCTCGAACGTGGCCGTGGTGGACCCGGAGACCAAGAAGCCGACCCGTGTGGGCTACCGCTTCGAGACCGTCGAGAAGGACGGCGTGAGCAAGACCGTGAAGGTCCGCTTCGCCAAGGCCTCGGGGAAGGAGCTGTGATGACCGAGGTGCAGCAGACCGAGAAGGTCACCCCGCGTCTGAAGACCAAGTACCGCGACGAGATCCGCGGCGCCCTGCAGGAGCAGTTCCAGTACGGGAACGTCATGCAGGTGCCGGGTCTCGTGAAGGTCGTCGTCAACATGGGCGTCGGCGAGGCCGCCAAGGACTCCAAGATCATCGACGGCGCGGTCGCCGACCTCACCGCCATCACCGGCCAGAAGCCGATGATCACCAAGGCCCGCAAGTCCATCGCGCAGTTCAAGCTGCGTGAGGGCATGCCCATCGGCACGCACGCCACGCTCCGTGGCGACCGCATGTGGGAGTTCCTGGACCGCCTGGTCACGCTCGCGCTGCCGCGCATCCGTGACTTCCGCGGCCTGTCCGACCGCCAGTTCGACGGCAACGGCAACTACACCTTCGGCCTGTCCGAGCAGACCGTGTTCCACGAGATCGATCAGGACAAGATCGACCGCGTGCGCGGCATGGACATCACCGTGGTGACGACCGCCAAGAACGACGACGAGGGCCGCGCGCTGCTCAAGGCGCTGGGCTTCCCGTTCAAGACCGACCAGTAAGACCTCCACGCCACAGGTCCTCCACCGGTGAACCGGTGGCGGAAACCACGGCGAGAAAGGGCGTGAAGCCCACATGACCATGACCGATCCCGTCGCAGACATGCTGACCCGTCTGCGCAACGCAAACTCGGCCTACCACGACACCGTGTCCATGCCGTCCTCGAAGCTGAAGACTCGCGTCGCCGAGATCCTCAAGGCCGAGGGCTACATCCAGGACTGGCGCGAGGAGGAGGCCGAGGTCGGCAAGAAGCTGACCATCGACCTGAAGTTCGGCCCGCAGCGTGAGCGTGCGATCGCCGGCCTGCGCCGCATCTCCAAGCCGGGCCTGCGCGTGTACGCGAAGTCCACGAACCTGCCCCACGTGCTGGGCGGCCTCGGCATCGCCATCCTGTCCACCTCCTCTGGTCTCCTCACGAACCAGCAGGCCGCCAAGAAGGGCGTGGGCGGAGAAGTCCTCGCCTACGTCTGGTGACGGGCAAGACGGAAGAAAGGCTGAACTGACATGTCTCGAATCGGACGTCTCCCGATCACCATCCCCGCCGGCGTCGATGTGACCATCGACGGCGACCGCGTCTCCGTGAAGGGCCCCAAGGGCCAGCTCGAGCACTCGCTGCCCACGCCCATCACGGTCACCCTCGAGGAGGGGCAGGTCACCGTGGCCCGCCCCGACGACGAGCGTGAGTCCCGTTCCCTGCACGGTCTGACCCGCACCCTCATCAGCAACATGGTCGAGGGCGTGACCAACGGCTTCTCCAAGCAGCTCGAGGTCGTCGGCACCGGCTACCGCGTGCAGGCCAAGGGCCAGGACCTCGAGTTCGCCCTGGGCTACTCCCACCCCGTCCCGGTGAAGGCGCCCCAGGGCATCACCTTCACGGTGGAGGGCAACAAGGTCACCGTCGCCGGTATCGACAAGCAGCAGGTCGGCGAGACCGCCGCCAACATCCGCAAGCTGCGCCGCCCCGACCCGTACAAGGGCAAGGGCGTGCGCTACGCGGGCGAGCAGATCCGCCGCAAGGCCGGAAAGGCAGGTAAGTGATGTCTACTCTGAAGGTGAAGGGCAAGGGCAAGTTCAACGCCCGCACCCGCCGCCACCTCCGGGTGCGCAAGCGGATCTCCGGCACCACCGTCCGTCCCCGCCTCGTCGTCAACCGCTCTGCACGGCACATGTTCGTGCAGGTCGTGGACGACACGCAGAGCCGCACGCTCGCGTACGCCTCCACCATGGAGGCCGACGTGCGTGCGCTCGAGGGCGACAAGACGGCCAAGGCCAAGCGCGTGGGCGAGCTCGTCGCCGAGCGTGCCAAGGCGGCCGGCATCGAGGCCGTGGTCTTCGACCGCGGCGGCAACAAGTACCACGGGCGCGTCGCGGCCGTGGCCGACGGTGCGCGAGAGGGTGGGCTGCAGCTGTGACCGAGAACATCAACCAGAAGGACACTCAGGTGACCGAGAGCACCGAGACCACCGTCTCCGAGACCGGGTCGGGCTCGGCGAGCCAGACCACCGAGCGCGCCACCGGTGGCCGCGGCGGTCGCGACGGCGGCCGCGGTGGCCGTGACGGCGATCGTCGTGGCGGCCGTCGCGACGACCGCAACCGTCGTGGCGCCCAGGACGACGAGAAGGACCAGTTCCTCGAGCGCGTCGTGGGCATCAACCGCGTCTCCAAGGTCGTCAAGGGCGGCCGCCGCTTCTCCTTCACCGCCCTCGTGGTGGTGGGTGACGGCGACGGCACCGTCGGCGTCGGCTACGGCAAGGCGAAGGAGGTCCCCGCCGCGATCCAGAAGGCCGTGGAGGAGGCCAAGAAGTCCTTCTTCCGCGTCCCCCGCGTCGGCTCCACCATCCCGCACCTGGTGCAGGGTGAGGACGCCGCCGGCGTCGTGCTGCTCCGCCCGGCCTCCCCGGGTACCGGCGTGATCGCCGGCGGTCCGGTGCGCGCCGTGCTCGAGTGCGCCGGCATCCACGACGTGCTGTCCAAGTCCATGGGCTCCGTGAACGCGATCAACATCGTGCGCGGCACCGTGGACGCCCTCAAGAAGCTGGAAGAGCCCCAGGCCGTCGCCGCCCGCCGCGGCAAGGCCCTGGACGAGATCGCCCCCCATGCGATGCTGCGCACCATGGAGAACGATCGCGCCCAGAAGAGCGCGAAGGCAGGTGCGTGAGCCGTGTTTGAGCCCACCCGCAAGAACATCCAGCCCTCGGACGCCACCCTGGTCATCACCCAGACCCGCGGCGTCACGGGCTCCAAGCAGAACCATCGGGACACCCTGCGCTCGCTGGGCCTGAAGCGGATCGGCCACCAGGTCACCCGCAAGGCCGACGCGGTGACGGTCGGCATGGTCAACACCGTGCCGCACCTGGTGTCCGTGGAGGAGGTCAACAATGGCTGACAACGACGCCATCAAGGTCCACGACCTGCGTCCGGCCCCCGGTGCCAAGACCGCCAAGACCCGTGTGGGTCGCGGTGAGGCGTCGAAGGGCAAGACCGCCGGTCGCGGCACCAAGGGCACCAAGGCCCGTTACCAGGTCCGTGCGGGCTTCGAGGGCGGCCAGCTGCCCCTGCAGATGCGTCTGCCGAAGCTCCGCGGCTTCAAGAACCCGTTCCGCACGGAGTACCAGGTCGTGAACCTGGACAAGCTCTCCGCGCACTTCCCCGAGGGCGGTGAGGTCACCGTGGACGCGCTCGTGTCCAAGGGCCTCGTCCGTCGCGGTCAGCCCGTGAAGGTGCTGGGCACGGGGGAGATCACCTCGGCCGTGCAGGTGAAGGCGAACGCCTTCTCCTCGTCCGCCGTGGAGAAGATCCAGGCCGCCGGCGGGTCCACCGAGACCCTCTGACACGCCGACCCATCCACCGAGGGCCCTGGCCCGGAGCAGCCGCTCCGGACCAGGGCCCTCGGTCCGTCCGTGTAGACTCGCACAGCGGCCGCCCCGGTGTGGCCGCCGTCTCGTGCCCCGCCCCGCGGCCGGCGCGCCCCACAGGACCACCGCAGGAGGACTCGTGCTCAAGGCCATCGCCCGGATCGTCCGGACGCCTGACCTGTTGCGGAAGATCGCCTTCACGCTCGGGCTCATCGCCGTCTACCGGATGGGCGCCTTCGTGCCGGCCCCCGGGGTGGACTACCCGGCGGTGCAGCAGTGCCTCGCGGCGGGCAACGCCCAGGGCGGCCTGTACTCCTTCGTGAACATGTTCTCGGGCGGGGCGCTCCTGCAGGTGTCCGTCTTCGCGCTCGGCATCATGCCCTACATCACGGCGTCGATCATCGTGCAGCTGCTGCGCGTGGTGATCCCGCGCTTCGAGCAGCTCCACCAGGAGGGCCCGCAGGGCCAGGCGACGCTGACGCAGTACACCCGTTACCTGACCCTCGCCCTCGCCCTGCTGCAGGCGACCACGATGGCCTCGCTGGCCCGCACCGGGGCGCTGCTCGGATGCAGCCTGCCGCTGCTGCGCGACGGCTCCATCCTCACGGTGCTGCTCGTGGTCATCGCCCTGACCACCGGCTGTCTCATCGTCATGTGGTTCGGCGAGCGGATCACCGAGAACGGCGTGGGCAACGGCATGTCCCTGCTGATCTTCACCTCCATCGCGGCGGGCTTCCCGGCCGGCCTCGGCCAGGTGGTCCAGACGCAGGGCTGGCGCGTGTTCGCGATCGTCATGGGGATCGGCCTGCTCACCATGCTGGCCATCGTCTTCGTGGAGGAGTCGCAGCGCCGGATCCCGGTCCAGTACGCCAAGCGGCAGATCGGCTCGCGGACCGTGGGCGGGTCGAGCACCTACATCCCGGTCAAGGTGAACATGGCCAACGTCATCCCGGTCATCTTCGCCTCCTCCGTGCTGATGCTCCCGGGCATCCTCATCCAGTTCAACACGCCGCAGGACGGCAGTGCGCCGGCCCCGTGGATCACGTGGCTGAGCCGGTACTTCGGCCCCGGCGACCACCCGGTGTACATGGCCCTGTACTTCCTGCTCATCATCGGCTTCACGTACTTCTACGTGTCCATCACGTTCAACCCGGTGGAGATCTCGGACAACATGAAGCGCTACGGCGGCTTCATCCCCGGCGTCCGCGCCGGCCGGCCCACCGAGCGTTACCTGCAGTACGTCATCAGCCGCATCACGCTCGTGGGCGCCCTCTACCTGGGTATCGTGGCCATGATCCCGCTGATCGCCTTCGCGGTGATCGGCACCAGCCAGAACTTCCCGCTCGGCGGCACGTCCATCCTCATCATGGTGGGCGTCGGCCTCCAGACCGTGAAGCAGGTCAGCGCACAGATGGAGCAGCGCCACTACGAGGGCCTGCTGCGCTGAGCCCCGACCCGATCCCGCAACGCCGTCCGTATCGACAGTGAGGAACACACGATGACCCGCATGCTGCTCATGGGCCCTCCCGGTTCCGGCAAGGGCACCCAGGCCGCCCGGATCGCCGACAAGCTGGGGATCGTCCCGATCTCCACCGGTGACATCTTCCGCCACAACGTGAAGTCGATGACGCCGCTCGGCGTCGAGGCCAAGAAGTACATCGACAACGGCGACTTCGTCCCCGATGAGGTCACGAACCGCATGGTCGCGGACCGCATCGCCCAGGCCGACGCGGAGCACGGCTTCCTGCTGGACGGCTACCCGCGCACGAAGGGCCAGGTCGAGGCGCTGGACGCCATGCTCGCCGAGTCCGGCCAGTCGCTGTCCGCCGTCGTCGAGCTGGAGGTGCCCGACGAGGAGCTCGTGGAGCGTCTGCTCAAGCGTGCCGAGATCGAGGGCCGCGCGGACGACACCCAGGAGGTCATCGAGCACCGCCTGGACCTGTACCACCGCGAGACCGAGTCCGTCATCCAGGAGTACGTGGAGCGCGGCATCGTCGCCCGCGTGGACGGCACCGGCCAGATCGACGACGTCACCGAGCGCCTGCTGCAGGCCGTGTACTCCGTGCGCGCCGCCACGGGCTCCCTGCCCGTGATCCAGCCGGGCGCGGAGTCCTGACCCCGTGATCGGCCGCCGCTCGCTCGAGCTCAAGACCGCCCCCCAGCTGCAGGCCATGCAGCGCGCGGGGGTGGTCCTGTCCGAGGCCCTGGACGCCACGCTGGCCGCGGCCGCGCCGGGCGTCACCACCGCGGAGCTGGACGCCGTGTTCGCGGGCGTGCTGGCCGAGCGCGGTGCGACCTCCAACTTCCTGGGCTACTACGACTTCCCGGCCTCGATCTGCACCTCGGTCAACGACGAGGTCGTGCACGGCATCCCCGGGGACCGGGTCCTGCAGACCGGCGACGTGCTGAAGGTCGACGGGGGCGCGATCGTGGACGGCTGGCACGCCGACTCGGCCCGCACGGTGATCCTGGGCTCCTCCGCGGCCGGCACCGCGGACCCGGCCGACGAGCGCCTCTCGGCGATCACGCGGGAGGCGCTCTGGGTCGGCATCGCGGCCTTCGCCTCCGCCACCCACGTCGGGGACATCGGGGACGCCATCGACGACTTCGTCTCCGCGCAGCCGGGCGAGGAGCTCGGCATCCTCGAGGAGTACGTGGGGCACGGCATCGGCTCGGCCATGCACCTGCCGCCGGACGTGTTCAACTACCGCACCGGCCACCGGGGGCCCAAGATCCGCTCCGGTCTGGCGCTCGCCATCGAGCCGATGCTGGTGCGCGGCTCCATCGACACGAAGGTGCTCGCGGACGACTGGACCGTGGTGACCCTCGACGGCGCCCGCGCGAGCCAGTGGGAGCACTCGGTCTGCCGGCACGACGGCGGTGTGTGGGTGCTCACCGCGCCCGACGGCGGCGCCTCCGAGCTCGCCCGGTTCGGCGTGGTCCCGGTCCCGCCGGGGGAGTGAGGGGCCCGAGCTGTCGGCCGTCCGTCCCGCCCGTCCGGCGGACCGGGCGGCCGTCCTCGTCTGTGCTGGTTCTCAGACCGAGAATGCGGTATCATCGAACGTTGTTCGTGTGCGCGCACTCGTGTGCGCCGGCGAGCAGACCCGTTCCCGCCCCGTCATCCGGCCCTCCGCGGCCGTGCCCGGGGCATGACGATTGTGGAGGACATGGCTAAGAAGGAAGGTGTCATCGAGGTCGAGGGCACGGTGTCGGAGGCATTGCCGAACGCGATGTTCCGGGTCCGTCTGCAGAACGAGCACGTCGTGCTCGCCACGATCTCCGGAAAGATGCGTCAGCACTACATCCGCATCCTCCCCGAGGATCGCGTCGTGGTGGAGCTTAGCCCGTACGACCTCAACCGGGGTCGGATCGTGTACCGATACAAGTAAGAACCCCCGTCCAAGCGAGCGCAGGAGGAAGAGCCGTGAAGGTTCAGCCGAGCGTGAAGCGGATTTGTGACAAGTGCCAGGTCGTGCGCCGTAAGGGCCGCGTGCTGGTGATCTGCTCGAACCCGCGCCACAAGCAGCGCCAGGGCTGATCGCCTCCCCGGGAGCCCGGGGAGCGACGCCGTCGCGTTGACCACACCACCCACCGGCCATCGGGCCGAACAGCAGGGACAGCGGTCCACCCCGTGAGGGGAGGGCCCCCACCTCCGGCCGCAGGGGCCGGAGACCGACGACGGCGGACGCCCGCCGCGGAGCACGCCGGATCTTCCCCGGCGCCGCGACGACGGGTCCGCGAGGCCCAGTGCCGCGTCGTACGGGACGTCCCTGGTGCAGACCCCTGCTGCAGAAGAACAGGAGGACGGCCACATGGCTCGTCTTGCAGGCGTTGACATTCCGCGCGAGAAGCGCGTGATCATCGCACTCACGTACATCTACGGTGTGGGCAAGACCCGCGCTGAGGAGACCCTCGCCGCCACGGGCATCGACCCGAACATCCGCGTGAAGGACCTCTCCGACGAGCAGCTGGTGCAGCTGCGCGACCACATCGAGGGCAGCTACAAGGTGGAGGGCGACCTCCGCCGCGAGGTGGCCGCCGACATCCGTCGCAAGGTGGAGATCGGCTCCTACGAGGGCCTGCGCCACCGCCGCGGCCTGCCGGTGCGCGGCCAGCGCACGAAGACCAACGCCCGTACCCGCAAGGGCCCCAAGAAGACGGTCGCCGGCAAGAAGAAGTGATCCTGCACCGGCGGTGACCGCGTCCACGTCCGGACGCCCCGCCCGCAGCATCAGCACCAGCAGCTTTCCCGGAGGAGAATCACATGCCCCCCAAGACTCGCGCATCGGCTGCCCGCAAGCCGCGTCGCAAGGCCAACAAGAACATCACCGTGGGCCAGGCCCACATCAAGAGCACGTTCAACAACACCATCGTGTCCATCACGGACACCACGGGTGCCGTCATCTCCTGGGCCTCGTCCGGCGAGGTCGGCTTCAAGGGGTCGCGCAAGTCGACCCCGTACGCCGCGCAGATGGCCGCCGAGCAGGCCGCCAAGCGTGCGCAGGAGCACGGCATGAAGAAGGTGGACGTCTTCGTGAAGGGTCCGGGCTCGGGCCGCGAGACCGCCATCCGCTCCCTGCAGGCCGCCGGCCTCGAGGTGGGGTCCATCCAGGACGTCACCCCCATGGCCCACAACGGCGCTCGCCCGGCGAAGCGCCGCCGCGTCTGACCTGAGCGCTGTGTCCGCGTCCGCCCCCGCCCGGGGCGGACGCGGACAGGTCTGCGGACCTGCCCCCACCCCGTCCTCGTTTCCACCCACCGCGTGCGTCATATGGCGGACGCTCGCCGAAAGGAAATGTCCGTGCTCATTGCACAGCGCCCCACGCTGACCGAAGAGGTCGTCTCCGACCGTCGTTCCCGGTTCGTCATCGAGCCCCTGGAGCCCGGCTTCGGCTACACCCTCGGCAACTCCCTGCGCCGCACTCTGCTCTCGTCGATCCCCGGTGCTGCCGTGACCAGCATCCGCGTGGACGGCGTGCTGCACGAGTTCAGCACCGTCAACGGAGTCAAGGAGGATGTCACCGAGATCATCCTCAACATCAAGAAGCTCTCCGTCTCCTCGGAGAACGACGAGCCCGTGGTGGCCTACCTGCGCAAGCAGGGGGCCGGCGTCGTCACCGCCGCGGACATCACCGCGCCGGCCGGCGTCGAGATCCACAACCCGGACCTGCACATCGCGACCCTGAACGCGAAGGGCAAGTTCGACATGGAGCTGACCATCGAGCGCGGTCGCGGCTACGTGACCGCCGCCCAGAACAAGTCCGCGGACGCGGAGATCGGCCGCATCCCGGTCGACTCCATCTACTCCCCGGTCCTCAAGGTGACCTTCAAGGTCGAGGCCACCCGTGTGGAGCAGCGCACCGACTTCGACCGTCTGATCCTGGACGTGGAGACCAAGGAGAACATGCTGCCGCGTGACGCGGTGGCCTCTGCCGGCTCCACCCTGGTCGAGCTGTTCGGCCTGGCCCGCTCGCTCAACGTCGAGGCCGAGGGCATCGACCTGGGCGACGAGCCCGAGGTCGTCGAGGGCTCCGCCGACCTGGCCCAGCCGATCGAGGAGCTCGAGCTCACCGTGCGCTCGTACAACTGCCTCAAGCGCGAGGGCATCCACACCGTGGGTGAGCTCGTGGGCCGTTCCGAGGCCGACCTGATGGACATCCGCAACTTCGGCGCGAAGTCCATCGACGAGGTCAAGGAGAAGCTCCAGGAGCTGGGCCTGTCCCTCAAGGACTCGCCGGCCGGCTACGACCCGCAGGCGCACGCGCGCCAGATGGACGACGACCCGTTCTCGGACTTCTGAGCCGATTCCGCACCACCTGACATCTTCGACCCAACGCCGCAGCCGGCTGCAGGGTCCCACCCGAGGAGAAACACCATGCCTACCCCCACCAAGGGTCCGCGTCTGGGCGGCAGCCCGGCCCACGAGCGCATCATGCTGGCGAACATGTCCGCCCAGCTGTTCGAGCACAAGTCGATCACCACGACGCTCACCCGCGCCAAGCGCCTGCGCCCGTACGCCGAGCGCCTGATCACCTTCGCCAAGAAGGGCGATCTGCCGGCCCGCCGCAAGGTGCAGGGTCTCATCGCCGCCAAGAACCGCACCAACAAGGCGGTCGTGCACGAGCTGTTCACCGTGATCGGCCCGGCGATGGCCGAGCGCAACGGCGGCTACACCCGCATCACCAAGATCGGCAACCGCCAGGGCGACAACGCGCCCATGGCCGTGATCGAGCTGATCATGGAGCCGATCTCCGGCAAGCAGGCCGTCGTGCGTGAGGCCGAGCAGGCCGCCGCGTCCGCGCCGGCCGCCCCGGCCGAGTCCACCCCGGTGGAGGCCGTCGACCCGGCCGCCACCGAGGAGGTCACCGTGGCCGAGTCGCAGGAGGCCGCCGCCGAGATCGACGGCGCCGTGCCCACCAACGAGGACGGCTCGGCTCCGGCCGAGGCCACCATCAAGGGCAACGCCAGCTCGAAGAAGTACCACGTCCCCGGCTCGCGCTGGTACGACCAGACCACCGCCGAGGTCTGGTTCTCCACCGTCGAGGAGGCCAAGGCCGCGGGCTTCGAGCCTGCCGGTGGCGAGGCCGCCCAGAAGATGGCCTGACGCCAGCGCGTGAGTCCGCGTCCGTCCCCGTGACGACGCATCGGCGAGGGCCGTCCACCACCCGGTGGGCGGCCCTTCGCCGTCCCCGGTCCCGCCCCGACCCGCTTGAGGAGCAGCATGAGCGAGCAGCACCGCCCGGACGCCCCGCCGGCGCCCGGGGAACCCGCGTCCGTGCGCGTCCGCCTGGACCTGGCCTACGACGGCGGCGCCTTCCACGGCTGGGCCCGCCAGCCCGGTCTCGACTCGGTCCAGGGTGCGCTGGAGGACGGGCTCGAGCGGATCCTGCGCCGGCCCGTGCGCACGGTGGTCGCCGGTCGCACCGACGCGGGGGTGCACGCGCGCGGTCAGGTCGTCCACCTCGACCTGACCGAGGCGGAGTGGGTGGGCCTGACCCGTGGCCGCCCCGGCCTGGAACCGGCCACCTCCCTGACCCGCCGCCTCGGCGGGGTGCTCTCCGGGTGGGGCGGGGCCGTCGTCGTGCACGGGGCGCGGCGGGCCCCCGCGGGCTTCGACGCGCGGTTCAGCGCGCTGTGGCGCGAGTACGAGTACCGGATCGACGACGCGCCCGCCGCGCGTGACCCGCGCACGCGGGGCTTCACCCACTGGCACGCCGCCGCCCTGGACGATCGCCTCATGGCGCTGGAGGCCGACGCCGTCCTCGGACTGCACGACTTCCTGTCCTTCTGCCGGCCCCGCGAGGGCGCCACGACCATCCGCGAGGTCCAGCGCCTGGAGGTGCGACGCGATGTGGACGGCGTCGTGCGCGTCCGGATCCGGGCCGACGCGTTCTGCCACAACATGGTCCGGGCGATCGTCGGGGCGCTACTGCAGGTGGGGGAGGGGGCCCGCGAGCCCGGCTGGCTCGCGCACCGGGTGGCGAGGCCGGCCCGCGACTCCGAGGTGCGCCTCGCCCCGCCCGGGGGGCTGACGCTGCTCGCCGTCGGCTATCCCGACGAGGCGGCGGAGCTGCGCCGGCGCGCCGAGGGCACCCGGGCGAAGCGGACCCTGTGAGCCGGGGTCGCCCGCGGCGACGGCTTTTGGCTCCGAGGCCCGCGTTCGGTAGGATGGGTGGACGTTGCGCATGCCCGCACCCGGATGCGTCGTGCCGCGAGTGGCTCAGTTGCATGGCCTTCAGCTCGCGCCGCACCCCCGGGGCATCGGGCCCGGACGCCTTCCAGCCCTCACCTGGGGGACCGGCGCGCACGGAGAACTGACAGCGCGAGCGCGCCGGAATCACGACCCGGCGGGCAGGTGCTGTGGACCACCACCGACCCTGAAGGCAGACAACGTGCGTACGTACTCTCCCAAGCCTGGTGACGCCGACCGTCAGTGGCACATCATCGATGCCACCGACGTCGTCCTCGGCCGCCTGGCCTCCCACACCGCCACCCTCCTGCGCGGCAAGCACAAGCCGACGTTCGCCCCCCACATGGACATGGGCGACTACGTCATCATCGTGAACGCCGAGAAGGTCGCCCTCACCGGCGCCAAGCTCGAGAAGAAGCGCGCCTACCGCCACTCGGGCTACCCGGGCGGCCTGAAGTCGCAGTCCTACGCCGAGCTGCTCGAGACCAACCCGGTCCGCGCCGTGGAGAAGGCCGTCAAGGGCATGCTCCCGAAGAACTCGCTGGCCGCCCAGCAGCTCTCCAAGCTGAAGGTGTACAAGGGCGCCGAGCACCCGCACACCGCCCAGCAGCCCCAGACCTTCGAGATCGGCCAGGTCGCCCAGTGACCCCGGCGGGCCACTGACGCAGACCTTCCCTGAGGAGAACCATGAGCATCAACGAGAACGACGACGTGGAGCTGACGAGCTACACCTCTGAGTCCACCGCCGCCGCCGAGGCCCCCGTCGCCTCCGAGCGCCCGGCCCTGACCGTGCCCGGCTCCGCCGTCGGCCGCCGCAAGGAGGCCGTGGCCCGCGTGCGCCTCGTCCCCGGCTCCGGCCAGTGGACCATCAACGGCCGCGCCCTGGAGAACTACTTCCCGAACAAGCTGCACCAGCAGGAGGTCTCCGACCCCTTCACGCTGTTGGAGCTGACCGGCGCCTACGACGTGATCGCCCGCATCCACGGCGGCGGCCCCTCCGGCCAGGCCGGTGCGCTGCGCCTGGGCATCTCCCGCGCCCTCAACGAGATCGACCGCGAGCACAACCGCCCGGCGCTCAAGAAGGCCGGCTTCCTGACCCGCGACGCCCGCGTCATCGAGCGCAAGAAGGCCGGCCTCAAGAAGGCCCGCAAGGCCTCGCAGTTCTCGAAGCGCTGATCCTGCGCCGCACGGTGTCCCCACCGTGCCCCCGCCGACGCCCCGTCCCGCTCCTCACGAGCGGGGCGGGGCGTCCGCCGTCTCCGTGGGCCGGCGGCACCTGACCCAGGGGTAATATGAAGGCGCATGGCGACGACGCCATGACGGGCCGCTCGCCCGTCCGGTGCGCGGTCCGATCGGAGACACCCTCGGGAGCCGCCGTGGCCGAGAACACGAGTCCCACGCCCGACCCCCGCACCCGTGGCGAGCACGGCACGGAGCACGCCGCGCAGGCCCCCTTCGCCGTGACCCGTGACTACGCCGCCGAGGTGGACGAGATCCGGGAGCTGGGCCGCAAGCTCGGCGGGGAGAAGAAGACCCCCCACCCCGGACCCGCAGGCCTGGCGTGAGGGCTACCCGTACAAGACCAAGCTCAGCCGCAAGAGCTACGAACGACGCAAGCGCGAGCTGCAGATCGAGCTGCTGAAGATGCAGCTCTGGGTCAAGGAGACCGGCCAGAAGGTCCTGATCATCTTCGAGGGCCGCGACGCCGCCGACAAGGGCGGCGCCATCAAGCGCTTCAACGAGCACCTCAACCCCCGCGGCGCCCGGACCGTGGCCCTGGAGAAGCCCACGGAGGAGGAGGCCTCGCAGTGGTACTTCCAGTGCTACATCCAGCACCTCGAGTTCATGCGCGAGACCCCTGAGCTGGAGCGCATGCTCGTCAACTCCGGCGTGCACATCATCAAGTTCTGGTTCTCCGTGTCCCAGCGTGAGCAGCTCAACCGCTTCGCGGCGCGGGAGACCGACCCGGTGCGTCGCTGGAAGCTCTCGCCCACCGACCTGGCCTCCCTGGACAAGTGGGACGACTACACGAACGCGAAGGAGGCCATGTTCTTCTACACGCACACGGCCGACGCCCCGTGGACCGTCGTGAAGTCGAACGACAAGAAGCGCGCCCGCCTCGAGGCCATCCGCCACGTGCTGCACACGCTGCCCTACCCGGACAAGGACGAGCGCATCGTCCACCGCCCCGACCCGCAGATCTGCGGCCCGGCCAACGAGCTGGCCGAGTACGGCGAGGTCTCCGGCGGCTCGTTCCCGCGCGTGCGCTGACCGGGCCGCACACGACGGCGCCCCTCACCGTCCGGGGAGGGGCGCCGTCGTGTGCGGGGGCGGATTCAGCCGCGCTCCTCCTCCACGTACTCCGGGGTGACGTGGGCGTCGTCGAAGAGGTTGTCCGCCCCGAAGCCCTCCGAGACGTGGTACTCGCCCGAGGCCAGGGAGAGGCGGACGTCCTCGCGCAGGATCGGCAGCTTGGCGTAGAACGCGTCGCCGCAGCAGCTGGTGGCGGTGACGTCGCGGTGGCCGATGATGCGGGACGGCGGCAGCTCGTACTGCTGGCAGATGTAGGCGACGAGCGGCACCAGGCCGGCGTAGAGGCTCTGCGGCGGCGGGTTCAGCATGTACAGCCCCTCGCACTCGATGCCGAGCGCATACGCGTTGAACCCGAGCGCGTGGACGCCGAGCATGAACGTCTGTCCGCCCTCGAGCGCGTGCCGGGAGCCGTGGCGGCCCTCCATCGCAAAGCCGCCGCGGGAGACGGTGAAGTGCTGCCCGGTATCGCCCCAGTCGTTCGCGGGGCTCATGTGCGCGTTCTGGACCACCTGTGCGATGCTTTCCGCCGCCTCCCGGGAGCCGTCCGTGACGTTCGGCGTGGTGGTGTGGTGGATCACCAGGTAGGAGGGGCGCTCGTTCAGGGTCTGCAGGTAGTAGTTGGGCTGCATGGCGCCCCACTGCGCCGTGGTGATGATGTCCGGGGCGGGCAGGCGGGTGGCCTGCTCGTCGCCCTCCGAGCTCTGCTCGGCCTGCTCATCACGCCCGCAGCCGGCCACGCCGGCGGCGATCGCCAGGCCCGTGCCGCCCAGCACGCTGCGGCGCGTCCAGGAACGGGAGGGCGGGGGCGGGGTCACGTCGGGCATGGATCGAGGTCCTTCGGGTTCGGGGCGGGGCCTCCCGGGCGGATGTGAGCGGACGGGCGCGGCCGCGGGGGCTCGACCGGTCCGATGCTACCGCCCCCCGGCCCGTTTCGTGACCCTCCCGTGATGCAGGCCGCAGGGGCGGCCCCTACACTGACTGATCATGTCGAGATTGTTCGGAACCGATGGCGTCCGTGGCCTGGCCAACGAGACCCTCACCGTGGAGTTGTCCGTCCAGCTGGCCCAGGCCGCCTCGCCCGTCCTCGGCGCGGAGGCCTTCGACGCCGGCCGACGCCCGGTCGCCGTCGTGGCCCGGGACCCGCGCATCAGCGGCGAGTTCATCGCGGCCGCCGTGCAGGCGGGTCTGGCGTCCTCGGGCGTGGACGTGTGGGACGCCGGCGTGCTGCCGACTCCCGCCGCCGCCTATCTCGTGGGGGACCTGGACGCCGACTTCGGCGTGATGATCTCCGCCTCCCACAACCCGGCCCCGGACAACGGCATCAAGTTCCTCGCGCGCGGCGGCGAGAAGCTGACCGACGCGCAGGAGGACGAGATCATCCGTCACCTCGAGGGCGTGACGCCGCGGCGGCCCCAGGGCGCGGACGTGGGCCGCGTGCGCGTCTTCGCGGACGCCGAGGACCGCTACGTCCTCCACCTCCTGCAGACCCTCCCGCACCGGCTGGACGGGCTCAAGGTCGTCCTGGACTGCGCACACGGCGCGGCCGCCGGCTGCTCGCCCGAGGCGTTCCGCGCCGCCGGCGCGGAGGTCGTGGTGATCGGCGCGTCCCCGGACGGACTCAACATCAACGACGGCTACGGCTCCACCCACCTCGAGAAGCTCCAGGCGGCCGTGCGCGAGCACGGCGCGGACCTCGGCATCGCGCACGACGGCGACGCCGACCGGTGCCTCGCCGTGGACGAGCGCGGCGAGGTCGTCGACGGCGACCAGATCATGGGCGTCATGGCCGTGGCACTCAAGGACCGCGGCGTCCTGCGCGACGACACCCTGGTCGTGACCGTCATGTCCAACCTGGGCCTGAAGCTGGCCATGGGCCGGGAGGGCGTCCAGCTCGTCGAGACCCAGGTGGGCGACCGCTACGTCCTGGCCGGCATGAAGCTCGGCGACTACTCGCTCGGCGGCGAGCAGTCCGGCCACGTGATCTTCTCGGACCACGCCACCACCGGTGACGGTGTCCTCACCGGCCTGCAGCTCGCCTCGCGCGTCGCCGAGACCGGCACCCCGCTCTCCGAGCTGGCCGCGGTGATGGACCGGCTGCCCCAGGTCCTCGTGAACGTGCGCGGCGTGGACAAGTCCCGCGCCGCCGAGGACGAGGCCGTCCAGGCGGCGGTGGCCGAGGCGGAGGCCCGCCTCGGCGAGACCGGCCGCGTGCTGCTGCGCCCGTCGGGCACGGAACCGGTCGTGCGCGTCATGGTCGAGGCCCCGGACGAGGAGACCGCCGGCCGGGAGGCCCAGGTGCTGGCCGACGTCGTGCAGCGCGAGCTGCGCCTGCACGACTGACCGGACCGATGACGTCGGACGCGGCCCCCCGGCCCCGCCGCTGGACCCTGTTCGCGGGGCTGCTCGCGGGGCTGGCGGTCCTGTGGTCGGCCGCGTTCCTCGCCGTGGACGCGCCCGTGTGCGCGCGGCAGAGCGCCCCCGTGGAGTGGTTGCCGTGCCTGGATCCGGACCGGCAGGACTCGGAGGTCGCCCCGGACGCCGGGTCCAGCGCGGACCGGACGACGTCGCGTCCCTGAGGGCACGGCCCCCGCGCCGCCGCGGGCATGAAGGAAGGGCCCGGGGCGACTCGCGTGAGTCGTCCCGGGCCCTTCGGCGTCGGACAGGGGGAGATCAGAGGGCGGTGGTCCCGGAGGTGGGGCCGCCGCGGCGCTCGGCGAGCAGGTCGCGGATCTCGGTGAGCACGGCGACGTCGGCGGCCACCTCCTCCTCGGCGGGGTCGATGCCGAGGCGGCGGTTGCGGGCCTCGATCATCTTGTTCATCGGCATCACGATGGCGAAGTACACGGCCGCGGCGATGAGCAGGAAGTTGACGATGGCGGTGAGCAGCACGCCGAACTTCACGTCGTTGCCGTTGACCGTCAGCACGGCGAACGAGTCGAAGTTCGGCGAGCCCACGGCGGCGGCGATGAGCGGCATGAGGACCGCCTCGACGAGCGCGTTCACGATCTTGCCGAAGGCGGCGCCGATGATGACGGCGACGGCAAGGTCGAGGACGTTGCCCTTCATGATGAAGTCTTTGAATCCCTGGAGCATGGGGAGAATCCTACGTGTCACGAAGGCGGCGCGGTACAGGGTCGTGCGTCTCAGTCCGCGTAGTCCGGCGCCGGCGGCAGACCCCACGCGGTCTCGAGGACGCCGCCGGCCGCCTCGACCCGGGCCGCCTCCGCGGACCCGACGTAGCGCAGGTGCCACGGCTCGTGATCGAAGCCCGTCACGTCCTCGGCCCCGGCGGGATAGCGGACGACGAACCCGTACTCGGCGGCGTGCGCCGCCACCCAACGGCCCGCGGCGGTGTCGCCGAAGCACGCTTCCAGGTCACACGCGGGGGTCGCGGCGTCGCCCACGTCCCAGGCCAGGCCGGTCTGATGCTCGGAGTACCCCGGACGCGCGGAGACGCGGTCGGCCTCGGCGTGGCCCAGCTCGTCGACCCAGTGGCCATACGTCCGGACCTGGTAGTCGTACGAACGGTAGGCGCTCAGGGTGGTGAGGCGGTGGCCCGCCGCCGCGGCGGCATCCACCAGGTCGCCGGCCGCCGTCGCGGCCTCCGCGCGCAGGGGCAGCTCGCTGCCGGGCACGGCCACCAGATCCGAGGGCGCCCAGTCGGGCGGGGCCACGGGGCGGGTCTTGTTCACGACGACGTCGAGGGCGGCCGGGTCGGCGTGCGCGCTCGACGACGGCGCCGTGCTCGAGGCGGCGCCGGACGACGCGGCCGCGCT
>NZ_KV825239.1:0-1745 GCF_001816085.1 Micrococcus sp. HMSC31B01 | reverse complement strand
GGCGGCGCACCGGTCCGGTGCGCCGCCGTCGGGGGTGGCGGGTCAGTTCAGGCCGAGCGCCGCCCGGACCACGCCGAGCCCGAAGTACGCGACGAACGCGAGCGCCACGAACCACAGCAGCGGGTGCACCTCGCGGCCGCGGCCCTGGCCCGTGCGGATCACCGCGTAGGCCACCACGCCGGCGCCGATGCCGTTGACGATCGAGTAGGTGAACGGCATGAGGATGAACGTGAGGAACGCGGGGAAGGCCGCGCCCGGGTCGGACCAGTCGATCTGCACCACGTGCTGGCACATCATGAACCCGACCACCACGAGCGCGGGGGCCACGGCCTCGAACGGCACGAGGTGGATGAGCGGGGAGAGGAACACGGCCGCGAGGAAGAACAGGCCGGTGAACACGGAGGCCAGGCCGGTCCGGGCGCCCTCGCCGATGCCGGTGCCGGACTCCACGAAGATCTGGTGCGCCGAGCCGGAGGCGCCGCCGCCCACGGCGACCGCGAGCGCGTCCGCGGCGAGCACCCGGTTCAGGTCGGGGATGGAGCCGTCCGGGTTCACGGTGCCGGCCTCGCGGGCCAGGCCCACGGAGACGCCCATCGCGTCGAAGAACACGGAGAGCAGGATCGCGAACACGAGCAGGGAGGCCATCAGCCCGCCCACGGAGGTGAAGGCACCGAACAGGTCCACGCTGCCGAGCAGGTGCAGGTCCGGGGCGGTCCACTCGGGCAGGGAGGGGGCGATCAGGGACCAGCCCGTGGGCACGGCGTTCCCGTCGGCGTCCACGGAGGGGCCGATGTGGAACACGGCCTCAAGCACGTTGGCGAGGATCGTCGCCGCGACGATGCCGATCAGGATGGCGCCGCGCACCTTGCGGATCACGAGGACCGCGGTCAGCAGCAGCCCGACGACGAAGACCAGCACGGGCCAGCCCTCGAGCTCGCCGCCCGTGCCCAGGCCCACCGGGACCGTGGTGTCGGCGGCGTCCGGCAGCCGCCGCACGAACCCGGCGTTGACGAGGCCGATCAGTGCGATGAACAGGCCGATGCCCACCACGATGCCGGACTTCAGCGCCTCCGGGACCGCGTCGAACACGGCACGGCGGAAGCCGGTCACCACGAGCAGCAGCATCACGAGACCGGCGACGGTGACGAGGCCCATCAGCTGGGGCCAGGTGAGCCCCGGCGTCGTGGCGATGGTGATGGAGACGAACGCGGAGACGCCCAGGCCCGCGGCCACCGCGAACGGGTGCCGCGCCCACACGCCCATGACGATGGTCATGATGCCCGCCACGAGCGCGGTCACGGCGGCCACGGCGGGGATGCCCAGGGTGTTCCCGGCCGAGTCGGGCCCGGACAGGATCAGCGGGTTCAGCACCACGATGTAGCTCATCGCCAGGAACGTGGCGAGGCCGCCGCGGAACTCCTGGCCCACCGACGAGCCGCGCTCGGTGATGCGGAAGTACCGGTCCAGGGCGCCGCGGGCAGCGGCGGGGGACGGGGCGGGCGAGGGCGGCGGAGAGGCGGTGCGGGAGGCCATGGCACCAGCGTAGTGACCCGGTCCCACGACGATCGCGCGCGTGCCGTCCCGCTACGCTCGCGGGCATGCGTCCCCGCTCCGCCTCCGCCGCCCGCACCCGGGAGGCGCTGCGCGACGCCGTGCAGATCTACGCCCCCTCCACCGTCTACGCCGTCGGCCTGGGCGCCATGACGCCCGCGCTCGCGGTGGCGGCGCTGGCCCTCGGCCTGGAC
>NZ_KV825238.1:0-3710 GCF_001816085.1 Micrococcus sp. HMSC31B01 | reverse complement strand
GCGCCACGGCCGAGCGCGAGGGGCATCCCGTCCCGCCCCGGCCACACCGCAAGGGAGCAGAGAACCAGTGCCTTCGATCATCGACCGCGTCCTGAAGATCTCGGACAACCGCGTCCTCAAGCGCATGCAGGCCACGGTGGACGCCGTGAACCTCCTCGAGGACGACTTCCGGGCACTCAGCGATGCGGAGCTGCGTGCCGAGACGGATGCGCTCCGGGCCCGGCATGCGGACGGCGAGTCGTTGGACCTGCTCCTGCCGGAGGCGTTCGCCGCGGTCCGGGAGGCCGCGGGACGCACGCTCGGCCAGCGGCACTACGACGTCCAGCTGCTCGGCGGCATCGCGCTGCACCAGGGCAACATCGCGGAGATGAAGACCGGCGAGGGCAAGACCCTCGTGGCCACCGCCCCGGCCTACCTCAACGCGCTGTCCGGCAGGGGCGTGCACGTGGTGACGGTCAACGACTTCCTCGCCTCCTACCAGGCCGACCTCATGGGCCGCGTGTTCCGCTTCCTCGGCATGCAGACGGGCGTCATCGTGGCGGGCCAGACCCCGGCCGTACGCCGCGAGCAGTACGCCGCGGACATCACCTACGGCACGAACAACGAGTTCGGCTTCGACTTCCTCCGGGACAACATGGCCTGGTCCCTCGACGAGCTCGTGCAGCGTGAGCACCACTACGCGATCGTCGACGAGGTGGACTCGATCCTCATCGACGAGGCCCGCACCCCGCTGATCATCTCCGGCCCCGCCCAGGGAGAGGCCAACCGGTGGTACGGCGAGTTCGCCCGGTTGGTGCGCCGCCTCGAGGCGGACACGGACTACGAGGTGGACCACAAGAAGCGCACCGTCGGCATCCTCGGCCCCGGCATCGAGAAGGTCGAGGACCACCTCGGCATCACGAACCTGTACGAGACGCAGAACACCACGCTCATCCAGTTCCTGAACAACGCGGTCAAGGCCAAGGAGCTGTTCAAGCGGGACAAGGACTACGTGGTCCTCGACGGCGAGGTGCAGATCGTCGACGAGCACACGGGCCGCGTGCTCAAGGGACGCCGCTACAACGAGGGGCTCCACCAGGCCATCGAGGCCAAGGAGGGCGTGGAGGTCAAGCCCGAGAACCAGACGCTGGCCACGGTGACCCTGCAGAACTACTTCCGCGGCTACGAGAAGCTCGCCGGCATGACGGGCACCGCCGAGACGGAGGCCGCCGAGTTCACGTCGACCTACGGCCTCGGCGTCGTCGTGATCCCGCCGAACCGGGAGCCACAGCGTGTGGACCGCAACGACGTGGTGTACAAGAACGAGAAGGTCAAGTTCGACGCCGTCGTCGACGACATCGCCGAGCGGCACGCGAAGGGCCAGCCGGTCCTGGTGGGCACCACCTCCGTGGAGAAGTCCGAGTACCTCTCCACGCTGCTGGCCAAGCGCGGCATCCGCCACGAGGTCCTGAACGCGAAGAACCACGCCCGCGAGGCCGCCATCGTGGCGCAGGCGGGCCGCCCGGGCGCCGTCACCGTGGCCACCAACATGGCCGGCCGCGGCACCGACATCATGCTCGGCGGCAACGCCGAGTTCACGGCGGTGGCCCGCATGCAGGAACTGGGCCTCGACGCCGCCGAGGACCCGGAGGCGTACGAGGCCCGCTGGCCCGAGGTGCTGGCGGAGGCCGAGGCCGCCGTGGAGGACGCGCACCGCGCGGTCATCGAGGCCGGCGGCCTGTACGTGGTGGGCACCGAGCGCCACGACTCGCGCCGCATCGACAACCAGCTGCGCGGTCGTTCCGGCCGTCAGGGCGACCCGGGCGAGTCCCGGTTCTACCTCTCCCTCACGGACGAGCTCATGCGCAACTTCAACCCGGGCGTGGCCCAGCGGATCATGAACAGCCCGTCGATCCCGGACGACATGGCGCTCGAGTTCGGCTTCGTCTCGAAGGCGATCCAGAATGCGCAGGCGCAGGTCGAGGGGCGCAACGCCGAGCAGCGCAAGAACGTGCTCAAGTACGACGACGTGATGAACCGCCAGCGCGAGGCCATCTACACGGACCGCCGTTCCATCCTCGAGGGGGAGGACCTACAGGACCGGGTGCGCCGCTTCGTGGAGGACGCCGTCGGGAACATCGTGGACGCGGCCACCGAGGAGGGCCACGCCACCGACTGGGACCTCGACCAGCTGTGGCGGGACCTGGCAGAGCTCTACCCCGTGGGCATCTCGCAGGAGGACGTCCTCGACGAGGTCGGCGGCCGGGGCCGGCTCACGGCCGAGGTCCTGAAGCGCGAACTCGTCTCCGATGCGCTCCTGGCGTACGAGGACCGGGAGGCGCAGGTGGGATCCGAGGCGCTGCGGGAGGCGGAGCGTCGCGTGGTGCTCGCCACCATCGGGCGCCACTGGCAGGAGCATCTCTACGAGATGGACTACCTCAAGGAGGGCATCGGGCTGCGCGCGATGGCCCAGCGCGAGCCCCTCGTGGAGTACCAGCGCGAGGGCTACACGATGTTCCAGAACATGCTCGCCGCCATCCGTGAGGACGCCGTGCGCACGCTGTTCCAGGCGCAGATCAGTGCGGCCCCCGCGCCGACGTCGCTGCCCGGCGTCAAGGATGCCCGCGCCGTGACGATGGCCCCGCAGATCTCGGTGGAGGGCATCGACGCCCCGCAGCAGCCTGCGCAGCTGCGTTTCACCGGTCCGTCCGAGGACGGGCAGAGCGCGGTCACCCGCAGCGGCACGGACTCCGGCGCCACGGTCGCGGCGGGCACGAACCGCCGCTCCCGCCGTCAGGCGGAGCGCCGCGGCCGCCGCGGCTGACCGGCATCCCGCCACGACGCAGCACGAGGGCCCGCAGACCTCCAGGTCTCCGGGCCCTCGATCGTCAGTCCGACGGGGCGATCCGGCTCAGCCGATCTCGACCGACGTCACCTTCCACCGGCTGAGCCGCCGCTCGAGTCGGAGCGCGAAGGCCCGGGCCCGGCCCTCCCACAGCACCGTCGCGCTGGCCTCCACCCGGCCGGGCGCGACCTCGCACACGCGGGCACCCACCGGGCGGGGTGCGGACGCGGGCGTCCGGGGCGGGACGGCCGCGGAGGGCCGTCGACCGGGCCCGGTCGGCGCGACGGCGCCCAGCAGCTCCATGCGACGGGTCAACTTGTCCAGGACCTCGGGCGAGAGCCAGGCGGAGAGGTCCCGCAGGGCACGGCGGCCCGTCTCGACCTCGACGCAGGCGACGGCGATCACGGCGGCGAGCGAGCGGACGCGGCGCAGCTCCTCGCGCCCCTGTTCGGTGCGGGCCCGCCGGGCGATCTCCTCACCGCGGGGCAGGACCGCGGGGCTGTGGGCGGGTCCGTGGAGGAGGGTGTCGGCGGTGCGCCGGGCGGACGCGGTGCGGGGGCGGGTGGCAAGGGCGGTCATGGCGGTCTCCTGAGGACGAGGCGAAGTGGGGGAGTGCAGGGTCGTGGATGTCATGGCCGTGGTCCGTCCACGCCGGCGTGCGGGGCGAACACAGGGGAGGTCAGCACGGTGCCGGGCAGCAGCAGGTGTGGATCGTCGCCGATCACCCGCCGGTTGGCCTCGTACCAGCGGCGCCACCGGGCGTCGATCTCTCGGGGGGTCGCGTCCGGGCCGAGCTCGGCGGCGGCGAGGTGCCACAGGCAGTCGCCGCGCCGGACGGTGACGGTGGGGTGGTCCGGATCCGCACGGCCGGTGCCGGCGCCCGGCG
>NZ_KV825237.1:0-4652 GCF_001816085.1 Micrococcus sp. HMSC31B01 | reverse complement strand
CGTAGAGGTCGCCCGGGCGCACGACACGCGAGTCGAGGCTGACCCCCGTGACGCCGTCGGCCGGGGCCGCGCCGTGGACGTGGGCCGCGATCCCCGCCTCGGCCAGCGCCTGTGCGAGGGCGGGCCAGGCCGCGGCGGGGGTGTGGGAGGGCCGGAAGGCGGCGTCCTGCTGGGCCGGGGTCAGCGGCGCAGGGGGGTCGCTCGGAGTGGTCATGGGGGTGCTCCTGGGGTGCTCGGGGCCGGAGGCGTGGGTCACCACGGCCGGTCCTGCGGATCGTCCACGAAGACGCGGTAGTCGTTCGGCTCGGCTCCGGTGGCGGGCACGTCCGCCTGGCGGAGCATGTACTCCATGATCGTGGCGGCCGCGACGGACACGTCTCGGGAGCCCTGCTTCGACGGCGGCCGATGCATGGACACGGACACCACGAAGCGGGGGTCGTCGAGCGGGGCGACGGCGGTGAAGCCGAGGTTGTAGCCGTCGTACGTGCCGGTGTCGCTCGCGGCCTCGGCGGTGGAGGACTTGCCGCCCACGCGATACCCGGGGATCGCGGCGGCCTTGCTGGTGCCCTGCGTCACGACGGTCTCCATCATGCGGAGCATCTGCGCCGCCGTCTCCTCGGAGACCACGCGGTGGGGCTCCGCGGACGACTCCCAGCGCTTCTCCGCGCCGTCGCCGTCCACCGTGGCGTCGATCAGCCGGGCCGGGATCAGCACGCCGCCGTTGGCGAGGGCCTGGTACATCTGGGCGGTGTGCAGGGTGGTCTGGGTGTAGCCCTGGCCGAAGGCCGTGGTCAGGCGCTGGCGGCCGTCCCACTGTTCGGGCGGGACGAGGACGCTGCCCGCCTGCTGCGGCAGGCCGAGGTCGATGGGCTGGCCGACCCCGAAGGAGCGCATGTACTCGTAGCGCTGCTCGTCCGTGATCTTCTCGGCGATCTGCACCGTGCCCGTGTTGTAGGAGCGCGCGTAGATGCCTGCCACGGTCATGTCGAACGTCGGGTGCGGGGAGAAGTCCCGGATGGTCTGCCCGTCGAAGTCCTGGCTGCCGGGGACGGTGAAGCCGTCCGTGGCGGTGACCTTCCCGGCGTCGACGGCGGCCGCGATCGGCAGCGCCTTGCCCGTGGAGCCCGGCTCGTACGGCGTGCTCATCACGGTGGAGGTGCGGAAGTTCCCCTCGGTGGCGTCGGGGTCGGCGGGGTCCACCGTGGTGGAGTCCGCCATGACGATCACGTCGCCCGTCTTCACGTCCATCACGACGGCGTTCGCCCACTCCGCCTCGTACTCGGCGGCGAGGGCGCCGAGGGTCTCCTGCGCGAACCACTGGGCGTCCTTGTCCACGGTCAGGCGCAGGTCGGCGCCGTCCACGGCCGGAACCTCCTCGAGCGGGGCGTTGGGGATGCGGATGCCGTCTGCGCCCACCTCGAACGTGCGGGTGCCCGGGGTGCCGGTCATGACGTCGTCCTGGCTGAGCTCGAGGCCCTCGAGGGCGGTGCCGTCGCCACCCATGAAGCCGATGATGCTGCCGGCGACCGACCCGTTCGGGTAGGTGCGGCGGTCCACCGCCTCGGAGAGCAGGCCCGGCACGTTGAGGGCCATGGCCGCATCCCGCACCTCCGGGGTCACGGAGCGACGCACCACGGCGTACGGGCGGGAGCCGATGGTGGCCTCGCGCACCTCCTCCTCCGACATGCCGAGCACCTCGGCCAGGCTGGCCAGGCGGGAGTCCACGTCCACCAGCACGGTCTCCCGGGCCTCGCGGTCCCATTCGTTGAAGTCCTTGACGAGGCGCTGGTCCACGACGATGTCGTAGCGGCGCACGCTGGCGGCCAGCACGTCGCCGTCGCGGTCCAGGATGGACCCGCGCTGCGGCAGGGTCTCCTGGTGTGTCAGGCGCTGGTCCATGGCCGCCGCGGCCTGCCCCGTGGGGTCGATGCCCTGCACGTAGACGAGCCGCAGTGCGAGCCCGCCGAGCAGGACGAAGACGAGCAGGAGAAGGATGCGGGTGCGCACGGCGGGGTGCCCGGGAGCGGGCCCGACCGTCGATCCGCCGCGGGGAAGGTGCGAGGCGGGACGGTCGATCAACGGTCGGCGGCGTCCTGGTCGGGGGCGGCGGAGGCGTCCTCGCCGCCGAGGGTGCGCGGTCCCTCGATCTCGTCCTGGCCGTCGCCGGCCGTCCCCTGGCGGACCGCGTCCGCGTCCGCCGGCGGCGCGACGTAGGTGGCGGAGATGTCGCCGTCCTGGGCCGCCTGGGCCTCGCCGCTGAACTGGCCCGTGCCCGCGTCCACGGAGGCGGTGCCGGCGGGGGCGACCATCCCGAGGGCGTCGGCGCGCGCGGCCAGGTTCTGCGGCGCCTCGAGGTGGCCCACCTGTTCGGCCAGCCGCTCATTGGTCTCGGTGACGGCCTGCTGCTCCTGGCGCAGGTCCAGGAGGGCGTACTGCCGGTTGGACATCGTGATGTTCATGACGAGCACCGCCGCGAGCGCGGCGAGCACCACGAGGACGCACAGCACGGTCACCCCGGAGCGGGATCGGGGCAGCGGGGCGGGCACCACCGAGAGCGGCGTGCGCTCCTGCGGAGTCGGCCGCGCAGGGGCGACGGGGGTCGACCCGGGGCGCAGCGACTCTGCGATCCGTGCGTGTGCGGCCATGCTCATCTCCTCGTGCAGCGTCATGCCGTGGTCCTGGACGTCCTGATCTTCTCAACCGCACGCACTCTCGCGGAGGAGGCGCGACGGTTCTCGGAGATTTCTTCTTCGGTGGGCTTCTCGGTGCCGCGGGTGAGCACCCGCACCACGGGTTCGTGCTCCTCCAGCACCACTGGGAACCCCGGGGGCGCCGTGGACGTGGCCCACGCGCTCAGGTGCCGCTTCGTGATGCGGTCTTCGAGGGAGTGGTAGCTCATCACCACGAGGCGCCCGCCCACGTGGAGGGCGTCGAGGATGGCGGGCACGGCGGCGTCGAGGATGTCGAGCTCCTCGTTCACGGCGATGCGCAGGGCCTGGAAGGTGCGCTTGGCCGGGTGCCCGCCGGTTGCCCCCGCGGCGACGGGGACGGCCGAGCGGATCACCTCGACGAGGCGGCCGGTGGTCTCGATGGGGGCCTCGTCGCGGGCCCGGACGATGGCCCGTGCGATGGGGCCGGCGAAGCGCTCCTCGCCGTCGCGACGGATGATGCGGCGCAGCTCCTGCTCGTCCAGCTCCGCCACGAGCGTCGCGGCGGAGCGCTCGGCGGTGTCGTCCATGCGCATGTCCAGCGGAGCGTCGTAGGAGTAGGCGAAGCCGCGCTCCCGGTCGTCCAGCTGGTAGGAGGACACACCGAGGTCGTAGAGCGCGGCGTCGACCTTCGTGACGCCCGCGGCGGCCATGGCCTCGGGCACCCGGTCGTAGGTGCCGTGGAAGGGGATCAGGCGCTCGGCGAGGGGGCCGAGGCGCTCGACGGCCATGGCCTGGGCGTGGACGTCGCGGTCGATGCCGATGACGCGCAGGTGGGGGAACCGGGTCAGCAGGGCCTCGGTGTGCCCGCCCATGCCCAGCGTGCCGTCGACGGCGACGGGCGTACGGCCGGCCTCGAGCGCGGCCTGGACGGCGGGGGCGAGGAGGTCGACGACGCGGTCCCGCATCACGGGCAGGTGGCGGTCCTCGGGGCGCGGCTGGCCTGCGTCCACTCTCGACCTCCTGCTCACATCGCGGTCCTGGCGGACCTCGGGCGGGATCCCCATCCGTCCGCCGCCGCGCCTGGCCCAGGGGAAGACGGGTCAGGTGCGGCGGCGTCGGCTGGAGGTCTCGCTCGAGGTCGGGTGGTCATGGTCAGAAGACGCCGGGCAGGACGTCCTCGTCGGTCTCGGAGAAGGCGGCTTCCTGCTCGGCGAGGTAGGTGTTCCAGGACTCCGAGTCCCAGATCTCCACTCGCGTCCCCGCGCCGATCACGGTCACGTCCCGGTCCAGCCCCGCGTACTGTCGCAGCGGCGCCGGCACGGTCACCCGACCCTGCTTGTCCGGGACCTCGTCCGACGCCCCCGAGAGGAAGACGCGGATGTAGTCACGGGCCTGGCGGGAGGACAGTGGAGCCGACCTCATCTGCTCGTGGACCCGCTCGAACTCACGAGCGCTGAACACGTAGATGCAGCGCTCCTGACCCCGGGTCAGGACCAGCCCCTCCGCCAGCTCCTCGCGGAACTTGGCGGGGAGGATCAGCCGGGACTTCTCGTCGAGCCGGGGGGTGTACGTGCCCAAGAACACGGCAGACCCCCTGGCTCGTCAAGCGGTCCCTCCCGACCAAGGTCGGGACCCATGCTCTCTCCTTCCCTCCACATTACCCCACTTCCCTCCACCATCAACCCCGGACGCGGGTCCCGGCGCCACGGGCGTGTCGAGGCCCCCCGAGTCCGGCGCGCCATCCCGCGGGTCCCGGGGCCGGCGTCGCCGTGGAGGGACGTGGAGGACCGGTGGGCCCCGGTGGAGGGCCGCGGCGACGACGGAGCCTCGGGCAGCGGAAAGGCCCCGATCCGGAGCGGATCGGGGCCTGGAGTGGAGGATAGTGGGGGCCCGGCGGGCCAGGCGCTCAGTCGCCTCCGGCGCGCCGCTCGTCCCAGCGCCGCTCGAGGCGGCCCATGAAGTCGCCGCCTCCCTGCCGTCGCGGTGCGCCCGACCGGCGGG
>NZ_KV825236.1:0-2502 GCF_001816085.1 Micrococcus sp. HMSC31B01 | reverse complement strand
CTGCCCTGGGCGCGCTCCCGGCTGGCGTGGCCCCGACCGCGGTCGCCCCCAGCATCTCCCCCCCTCGCCGCACGTGCCGCTGCGGGCCGGGCGGCTCGAGTGACGAGGTCCGGCCGCGCCTCCTGCACAGGTGTCCGCAGACGGCGTTGCGTCCCCGGGCGTCGCGTTCCGGCTCCGGATGTCCGGGGCCGCTCTTAGGCTCGGGTGCATGAGCGCGCACCACGCCGACGACGGCCTCCCCGCCCCCGTCTCCACCCTCGCCGAGGATCCACCGGCCGACGGGCGACAGGCGCCGCCGAGTGGCGTCGTCGTGGGTGAGGACGGGCGGGCCCGCCCGCCGTGGGCGGCACGGGATCCGCTGCTGCGGGAGTACTACGACACGGAGTGGGGCCTGCCCGTCACGGACGAGCGGGGCCTGTTCGAGCGCCTCGTGCTCGAGGCGTTCCAGTCGGGCCTGAGCTGGCGGACCGTCCTGGCCAAGCGGCCGCGGTTCCGGGAGGTGTTCGCGGGCTTCGACCCGGACGCCGTCGCGGCGTTCGGGGACGCGGAGGTCGAGGCACTGCTGGCGGACCCCGGCATCATCCGGAACCGGCGCAAGATCGAGGCCGCGGTCGCGAACGCACAAGCCGTCGTCGGGATGCGCGGCGAGCGGTTCGCCCCGCTGCACCCGGGCTCCCCCGGCGCGGGCCCCGCCTGGCACGGCGACGGCGACCGTCCCGCCACCGGCCTGCCGGGGCTGGTCTGGGCTCACCAGCCTGCCGCGACCCCACGGCCGGAGACGGTGGCGCAGGTCCCCTCGACCTCGGACGAGTCGCGCGCGCTCGCGAGGGCGCTGAAGGCGCATGGCTGCCGATTCGTGGGGCCGACCACTTGCTTCGCCCTGCTGGAGGCCGCCGGGATCGTGGACACCCACCTTCTCGGCTCGTGGCGAAGAGGGGCGTCCGGGATCTGGGAGTGAGCGGGGGCCTCCGGCAGGATGGGGAACTCAACGCAGGACGTCCACACGAAAGGGTGACGACTGATGACCACCACCTCCGCCTCTCAGGGCTACCGCACAATCAACCCGGCCACCGGGGAGCTGCTGAAGTCCTTCGACAACGCCACGGATCAGCAGATCGCCGACGCCCTCGACGCCTCGCAGGCCGCCTACGAGCAGTGGTCCCGGAAGTCGGTGGCCGAGCGCGCCGCCGTCGTGAAGCGGATCTCCGAGCTGCTGGCCGAGCGGTCCAAGGACATCGCCGCGGTGATCACCACGGAGATGGGCAAGTCCCTCGGCGCGGCGGTCGGCGAGGTGCGCTACAGCGCCCAGATCTTCGGGTACTACGCGGACGAGGCCGAGGAGCTGCTCGCGGACCAGCCGATCAAGCAGTTCTCCGGGCAGGAGGCGTTCGTCCAGCGGCTGCCGATCGGCCCGCTGCTGGGGATCATGCCGTGGAACTTCCCGGTGTACCAGGTGGCCCGTTTCGTGGCGCCGAACCTCATGCTCGGCAACACCATCCTGCTCAAGCACGCCGAGATCAACCCCCAGGTGGCGCAGCTGCTGGAAGAGCTCTTCACCGAGGCCGGACTGCCGGAGGGCGTGTACCAGAACGTGTTCGCCACCCACGACCAGATCTCCACGATCATCGCCGATCCGCGCGTGCAGGGCGTGTCCCTCACCGGTTCGGAGCGGGCCGGCGCCGCCGTCGCCGAGCAGGCCGGCCGGCACCTCAAGAAGGTCGTCCTCGAGCTCGGCGGCTCCGATCCGTACATCGTGCTCTCCGCGCCGGACGCCCGCGCCGCCGCCCGCGACGCACTGGCCACCCGGATGGGCAACTGGGGCCAGGCCTGCAACTCGAACAAGCGCATGATCGTCATGGAGGACCTCTACGACGACTTCGTGGACGAGCTGGTCCAGCGCTCCTCGGCGATGAAGCCCGGTGACCCGACCTCGCGTGACGCCGACGTCTACGGCCCGCTGTCCTCCGAGTCCGCGGCCGACGGGCTCGCCGAGCAGATCGCCGCGGCCAAGGAGGCCGGCGCCACCGTCCACGTGGGCGGCGAGCGCGTCTCCGGCCCCGAGGGCGAGGGCTTCTACGTCTCCCCGGCCGTGATCACGGACGTGGACCAGGAGAACCCCGCCTACACGCAGGAGCTGTTCGGCATGGCCGCCGTGGTGTACAAGGTGTCCTCGGCCGAGGAGGCCGTGGCCCTGGCCAACGACTCCCAGTACGGTCTCGGCGGCGCCGTCTTCTCCACGGACCTGGACGAGGCCAAGCGCGTGGCCGACCAGCTCGAGGTGGGCATGGCGAACGTGAACCTCGCCTCCGCCGCCGGCGCGAACCTGCCCTTCGGCGGCGTGAAGCGCTCGGGCTTCGGCCGCGAGCTCGGCCCCATGGCCGTGGACGAGTTCGCCAACAAGCGCCTGTACGCGGTGCAGGGCCCGCTGGAGGGCTGACCCGGGGCCGGGTCGGCCCGGCGGGTCTCCCGCTCCGGCCGGCCCGTCGGCCCCTCAGCCGCGCA
>NZ_KV825235.1:0-2786 GCF_001816085.1 Micrococcus sp. HMSC31B01 | reverse complement strand
CGCAGCCGTGCCCGGCTCCGATGGCCTCTCCGGCCCGCCGCCGACGCGTCCGGCCGCGCCGCCGTCCGCCTCGTCCCAGTCCCGCATCCGGCTCCCCTCTCCGCCACGCCGTCCGTTCCATCCCAGGGTGCCGCATGTCCCCGGGCGTCACGGCGGTTGTCCACAGGTCCGGGCCCGAGGACTACAGTGGACGTCATGCCCGAGACCCTTCTGCCGCCCCTGCGCGTGCTCGGCCTGGCGCCCGACCTGGTGGACTACCACGCCGCCTGGGACGCCCAACGCGCCCTGCACGCGGACGTCGTCGCCGGCCGCTCCGACGGCGAGTTCCTCCTCCTGGAGCACGAAGCCGTCTACACGGCCGGTCGCCGCACCGAGGACGCCGAGCGCCCCACGGACGGCGCCCCCGTCGTGGACGTGGACCGCGGCGGCAAGATCACATGGCACGGCCCGGGCCAGCTGGTCGGCTACCCCGTGGTCCGACTGCGCGACCGTGCCCACGTCAAGGACTACGTCTGGTTCCTCGAGGAGCTGCTGATCCGCACCGCCGCCGAGTTCGGCGTCACGGCCGTCCGCGTGGACGGGCGGGCGGGCATCTGGGTCCTCGCGGACCGGGACGACGACGGCACGGCCCGCCCGGACCGCAAAGTCGGCGCCATCGGCCTGTCCATCCACGACGGCGTCTCCATGCACGGCTTCGCGCTGAACTGCTCCAACTCCCTGGCCCCCTACGAGGGGATCATCGCGTGCGGCATCACGGACGCCGCCACCACCACCCTGTCGGTCGAGACGGGCCGGACCATCACGCCGGCCGACGTCGTCCCGGTGCTCACCCGTCATCTGGACGAGCTCGGGCCGGCCTTCATCGCCGTCACCCCCACGGAAGGAATCCCCGCATGAGCCTCGCCCCCGAAGGACGCCGCCTGCTGCGCGTGGAGGCGCGCAACGCCGAGGTGCCCGTCGAGCGCAAGCCCGAGTGGATCAAGGCCAAGGTCCACATGGGCCCCGAGTACATCGGCCTGAAGAACAAGGTCAAGTCCGCCGGCCTGCACACCGTGTGCGAGGAGGCCGGCTGCCCCAACATCTTCGAGTGCTGGGAGGACCGCGAGGCCACGTTCCTCATCGGCGGCGACATCTGCACCCGCCGGTGTGACTTCTGCGACATCACCTCCGGCAAGCCGCGTCCCCTGGACATGGAGGAGCCGCAGAAGGTCGCCGAGAACATCCGCGAGATGGACCTGCGGTACGCCACCGTCACGGGCGTGGCCCGTGACGACCAGAAGGACGGCGCGGCGTGGCTCTACGCGGAGACCATCCGCCGCATCCACGCGCTCAACCCGGGGACCGGCGTCGAGATCCTGCCGCCGGACTTCGGCGCGGTGCCGGAGCTCGTCCAGCAGGTGTTCGACGCGCGGCCCGAGGTGTTCGCGCACAACCTGGAGACGGTGCCGCGCATCTTCAAGCGCATCCGCCCGGCCTTCACGTACGAGAAGTCCCTCAGGGTGCTCACGATGGCCAAGGCCGACGGGCTCGTCACCAAGTCCAACCTCATCCTGGGCATGGGCGAGGAGGACCACGAGATCGACCAGGCCCTGGTGGACCTGCACGAGGCCGGCTGCGACATCATCACCATCACGCAGTACGTGCGGCCCTCGAAGCTGCACCACCCCATCGACCGCTGGGTGAAGCCGCAGGAGTTCGTCCAGTGGTCCCAGCGCGCCGAGGAGATCGGTTTCCAGGGCGTCATGGCGGGCCCGCTGGTGCGCTCGTCGTACCGCGCGGGCAAGCTCTACGCGCAGGCCATGCAGCGCCTCGGCCGGACCCTGCCGGAGAACCTGGCGCACCTGGCCGGGGAGAAGACCGCCCGCCAGGAGGCCTCCGCCGTCGTCGCCCAGATGTCCTGAGCCGCCCGACTAGACTGGACCCCGCCATGACGAAGAACAGCCAGCCCCCCGCGTCCTCCTCCGGCTCCACCTCCGCCACGCTCAAGGAGGTCAAGGCCATGCAGCGCGAGCGTCGCCTCCGCGAGAAGGAGCAGGCGAAGGCCCAGCGCCGGGACAAGCGCGCCACGAAGGGCCCGGGCGTGATCTCCCAGCTCAAGCAGGCCTACGCCATGACCAAGGCGCACGACCCCAAGGTCGGACTGTGGATGCTGCTGGCCTTCCTGGGCGCCCTGGTCGTCGGCCTCGTCATCGGCCTCCTGCTGGACAACTGGATCACGTGGCTGCTCATCGCGATCCCGTTCGGTGTGCTCGCCGCCGTCGTCATCCTGAACCGGAAGGCGCGCCGCGCCGGGTTCGCCCAGCTCGAGGGCCGCCCCGGCGCCGCCGGCGCCGCGCTCTCCACGCTGGGCCGCGGCTGGATCGTGTCCGAGCAGCCGGCCGCCGTGAACCCGAAGACCCAGGACCTCGTCTACCGCGCCGTGGGCCGGCCGGGCGTCGTGCTGGTGACGGAGGGCCCCTCCCCCCGCGTCGCCGCGCTGGTGGTCAAGGAGGAGAAGGCCATGCGCCGCTTCCTGCCCGGCGTGCCCGTCACCGTGGTGGAGTCCGGCAACGGCCAGGGCCAGGTCCCGCTGCACGAGCTGCCCGGCACGCTCAAGGGCATGAAGAAGGCCCTCACGGCGCAGGAGGTCCAGGCCGTGGACAAGCGTCTGACCGCGCTCAACACCAACCGGCTGCCCATCCCCAAGGGCGTCGACCCGAACAAGGTGCGCCCGAGCCGGCGCGCCATGCGCGGCCGCTGAGCGCCGACGCACCCGCGCGAAAGGGGGGCGCCCCGCCGAGGATTCG
>NZ_KV825234.1:0-1819 GCF_001816085.1 Micrococcus sp. HMSC31B01 | reverse complement strand
CTCGCGTATCTCGAGGGCACGGGCGCGCTCCGTGGGACACCCCCGTCCCCGCACAGAGGAAGAACCCCATGCAAGAGCAGTTCACGGCCTGGTCCGTGCTGGTCGACGCCGGCCTCATCGGCGCGCTCCTGGCCGTGGGCACGCTGGCCCGTGCCGTCATCACGCCCCTCCAGACCCTGATGATCCCGGCCTCCGTCATCGCGGGCATCCTGGGCCTGGCCCTCGGCCCGAACGGCCTGGGCTGGCTGCCGTTCAGCCCCCAGCTGGGCACGTACGGCTCGATCCTGATCGTCATCGTGTTCGTGTGCATCGCGCTCACCGACGACTTCGACGTCCGCAAGATCGGCCGCCCCGTGGGCGCGTTCGCGTCCTACGGCGTGCTGATCTACTCCTCCCAGGTGGCCATCGGCGCCCTCGTCACGCTGGTCCTCCTGCAGCCGCTGTTCGACGCGCCCGACTCGTTCGCCGCCCTGCTGTTCGCCGGCTGGGCGGGAGGCTTCGGCTCCGCGGCCGCCGTGGGCCAGGCGTACGCGGCCAACGGTGATGCGACCGTCACCTCGCTGGCCTACACCTCGGCCACCGTCGGCATGATCGTCGGCGTGGTGGGTGGCATCATCCAGGCCAAGATCGGCGCGCAGCGCGGCCACGCGCGGGAGTTCGCGGGCCTGACCTCCATCCCGGAGGAGCTGCGCACCGGGGTGCTGAACCAGGTGGAGGAACGCCCGGTCATCGGCCGGCACACCTTCTCGGCGGCCTCGGTGGAGTCGCTGGCCTTCCAGGTCGGCGTGGTCGCGATGATCGCGGCGGCCGCGCACGGCGTGGTCTCCTGGATCACGGCCGTGTGGCCGAGCGTCGTGGGTGAGGACGGTCCCCAGCTGATCATCCCCGCGTTCGCGATCGCGTTCCTCCTCGGCCTGATCGCCCGCGTCCTGTTCCAGGCCACGAAGACGGCGAAGTTCCTCGACCCGGGCTCGCTGAACTCGGTGTCCGGCACCGCCACGGACATCCTCATCGTCTGTGGCATCGCCGCGATCGCCCCGACCGTGGTCGTGGACTACTGGCAGCCGCTGCTGCTCCTGTTCGTGATCGGCCTCGCGCTGGCCCTGTTCCTGGGGATCGTCGTGGCGCCGCGCGTCATGACCGACGCGTGGTTCGAGAAGCAGCTGTTCACGTGGGGCTGGGCCACCGGCGCCGTCGCCACGGGCGTGGCCATGCTGCGCATCGTGGACCCGAAGCTGAAGTCCGGGACCATGGAGCAGTTCGGCGTGGCCTACATCCCGGTGGTGCCCGTGGAGATCGCGGCCGTGTCCTTCGTGCCGCTGCTGCTCATCGCGGGCCTGTCCTGGGCCGTGGTCGGCATCTGGGGCGCCATCGCGATCATCGCGATCATCGCTGCCGTCTGGCTGCGCCGCACCGATCCGGGCCGCCGCACCCCGGCCCAGCAGGCGGTCCGGGCCTCGAGCCGCTGACGCTCCCCCACCGATCGCCCGAGGGCGGTCAGCTCGCCCGCCGGCACCGTGCCGGCGGACCGGGGCGACCGGGCCCGGGCATGCGAGAAGGCCCCCAGCAGATGCTGGGGGCCTTCTCCTTCTCGTTGCGGGGGCAGGATTTGAACCTGCGACCTCCGGGTTATGAGCCCGGCGAGCTACCGAACTGCTCCACCCCGCGGCGACTTCTAGAACTATACACACCCGTCCCGTCGAGTTCAAATCGGCGTCAGCGTCCCGCCATCCGGCGGCCATGCGGCGGCCACTTGCCCCGAGACGGCGGCGGCCCCGACCACGCGCGGTGCGTGGCCGGGGCCGCCGTCGACGGTCCG
>NZ_KV825233.1:0-9077 GCF_001816085.1 Micrococcus sp. HMSC31B01 | reverse complement strand
GGCCCCTGTCCCGCGCGGGACAGGGGCCGTCGTCGTCGTGGGGGTCAGTCCTCGTGGGACTGGCGGGTGCGGACCACCGGCAGGGTGCCGGTGCGGTCGTGGGCCGCGGCCGACGTGCGGGTGCCCGTGACGAACCAGGCGAGGGTCAGGACCGCGACCCACACGAGACCGATGATGAGCGCCTGGCGCGAATCCGGGATGGTGGCCATGGTGATCACCACGGTGGCCACGAACGCCAGGCCCAGGTAGGTGCCGACGCCGCCCAGCGGCATGGGGAAGGGGGACGGCTCCGCGCCCTGCTCCGCGACGCGCCTGCGCATGGCGCGGTGGGACAGGAAGATCATGGCCCAGGTCAGCACCACGGCGAACGAGGCGACGCCGGCCACCAGGCTGAAGGCGTTCGGGTCCACGGTGATCAGCACCGCGCCGAGCACCATCACGCCCAGCATCACGGCCACGGACAGCCACGGCACGCCGCCGCGGTTGGTGTGGGTGAAGGCCCGGGGTGCCTGGCCGTCGTGGGCCATCGCGTAGAGCAGGCGACCGGACGCGTAGATGCAGGCGTTGATCGCGGAGACGGCGGCGGTGAGCACCACGAAGTTCAGCAGGTGCGGGGCGAAGGGGACGCCGAGGCCCTCGAAGATCTGCACGAACGGGCTGGCCTTGCCGTCCACCTGGTTCCAGGGGACGAGGGCCATGATGACCGCCATCGTCAGCACGTAGAACAACAGGATGCGGATCGGCACCGTGTTGATGGCCTTGGGCAGCACCTTCTCCGGGTTCTTGGCCTCGCCCGCGGCCACGCCGAGGGTCTCGATGCCGCCGAAGGAGAACGTCACGATGGTGAGCGCGGTCAGCACGCCCAGGATGCCGTGCGGCAGGAATCCGCCGTGGTCCACGAGGTTCGCCAGGCTGGCCTGGGTGCCGTCCGCGGTGGAGGCGCCGGTGAAGAGCAGGATCACACCGCCGAAGATCATCGCCACGATGGCCCCGACCTTCACGAGCGTCAGCCAGAACTCGGCCTCACCGAAGTTGCCGACGTGCGTGAAGTTGATCAGGCCGACCACGAGGATCGTGGCCGCGACCCAGGCCCAGGCCGGGACCCCCGGGAACCAGAACGCCATGTACGTGGTGATGGCGGCGGTGTCCGCGACGATCACGACGGCCAGCTCGAAGACGAAGGTCCAGCCGGTCACGTAGCCGGCGAAGGGGCCGAGATAACGGGAGGCGTAGGCGGCGAAGGACCCGGAGACGGGCTCCCGGAGCGTCATCTCGCCGAGGGCGCGCATCACGAGGAACACGGCGGCGCCCGCGACGAGGAAGGACAGGATCACGCCCGGCCCGGCGGCCTGGATGCCGCCGGCCGAGCCGTAGAAGAGGCCGGTGCCCACCGCCGTGCCCAGGGCGATGAACATGATGTGCCGCTGGCTCAGGCCGCGGTGCAGCTGCCCGCGGTCCGCGGTGGCCGCGCCGGTCTCGGCGACGCGGGAGCCGGAGGGGGAGGTGCTCACGTGAAGTCTCCGCTCGAAGGGGGGGGGGTGGATCAGGACACGCCATGGTGACTCGTGATACAGCGTTCATGCCACTTTGTCCGGTGTGATGCAAGTCATCGTGGACGTTACGTCGCGTTCGTCCGGCCAGGCCGGATGATGTGACCTCGCCCACCGCGGATTCCCCGCGGAAGGTCCGTGGCGCCCCGGCGGGTCCCGGGGCGCGCCGGGCTCAGTCCATGAGCAGCCACGCGGCGGCGTCGTGCGCGAGCCGCCCGTCCTGCACGGCCTCCGCCTCCTCGAGGGAGAACAGGGCCCGGGAATGGTTCGCGGGCAGGTCGACGGGCTCGGTCGACAGGTTCGCCATCACGAGCACGGTGCGCGCCGGGATCGGCTCGCCCGAGCCCAGGTGCCGGCCACCGCCCGAGGTGACCGTGAACGCCAGCACGCCGCGTGTGGGGTCGTGGTGCTCGGACCACGCGAACGTGCCCGTGCCCAGGTCGAGCTCGCCGCGGATCTGCAGCAGACGCCGGTACAGCTCGAACACGGAGCCCTCGACGCCGACCTGCCGGTCCGCCGCCAGCGCTCGGAAGGACGCGGGCTGGGGCAGCCACGGCGCGGCGACGCCCTCGGCGGCGGACGCGGGGCCGTCGTCGTCCGCGGGGGTCGAGAAGCCGTAGGACGGCTCGTCGGCGGCCCACGGCAGAGGGATGCGGCAGCCGTCGCGGCCGGGCTCCTTGCCGTCCGTGCGGAAGAAGTACGGGTCCTGGCGGTGCTCGGCGGCGAGGGTGGTGTGCTCGGGCAGGCCCAGCTCGTCGCCCTGGTAGATGTACGCGGAGCCGGGCAGGCCCAGCTCCACCATCGCGGCGGCGCGGGCCCGACGGCGACCGACCGCCTCGTCTGGCTGCTCGTCCTCGGCCGTGATGCCGGCGGGGTAGGAGCTCGGGTCGGCGAGGCCGTAGCGGGAGGCGTGGCGCACCGTGTCGTGGTTCGAGAGCACCCAAGTGTTCGGGGCGCCGACCCGGCCGGCCTGCTCGAAGGACCGGTCGATCGCGTGGGTCAGCGAGGCGGCGTCCCAGCCGGCCATGAGGTAGGTGAAGTTGAAGGTCTGGTGCATCTCGCCGGGGCGGACGTACCGGAACATCCGCGAGAGCGGGGCCACCCACGCCTCGGCCACCATCATCGGCTCGTGGTCGTAGGAGTCCAGGACCCGCCGCCAGTCCCGGTAGACCTCGTGGACGCGGTCCTGGTCCATGAACGGGGTGAGCGGCTCGAAGGTGTCCGGGTCGAACGTGGGGTCGGCGTCCTCGCCCGCGTCCGTGACCATGCCCATGCGGGAGTGCTCGGCGTCCGGGTAGCCGGGCTGCTTGATGAGCCCGTGGGCCACGTCCACCCGGAAGCCGTCCACGCCGCGGTCCAGCCAGAACCGCAGGATGGAGCGGAACTCCTCACGCACCTCCTCGTTCTCCCAGTTCAGGTCCGGCTGCGTGGTGTCGAACAGGTGCAGGTACCACTGGCCCGGGGTGCCGTCCGCCTCGGTCACGCGGGTCCAGGCCCCGCCGCCGAACGTGGACTCCCAGTTGTTGGGGGGCAGCTCGCCGTGCTCGCCGCGGCCCTCGGCGAAGTGGTAGCGGGCGCGCTCGGGGGAGCCGGGGCCGGCGGCCAGGGCGGCCTGGAACCACGCGTGCTCGGACGAGGTGTGGTTCGGCACGAGGTCCACGACCACGCGGATGCCGGCCTCGTGCGCGGCGGCGATCATCTCGTCCGCGTCCGCGAGCGTGCCGAACCGCGGGTCCACGGCGCGGTAGTCCGCGACGTCGTAGCCGGCGTCGTGCTGCGGGGAGAGGTAGAAGGGCGAGAGCCAGATCGCGTCCACGCCGAGCTGGGCCAGGTAGTCGAGGCGCGAGGTGACGCCGCGCAGGTCGCCCATGCCGTCCCCGTCCGCGTCCGCGAAGGAGCGCGGGTACACCTGGTAGATCACGGCGTCCACCCACCACGGCGTGACGGGCCGGTTCCGGGCTTCCGAGGGCGGGGTGCTCAGGCGCTGCGTGGTCATGGGATCCACCCTAGGCCCGACGCCGGGGCGCGCGCCCCGCGTGGGCGGCGTCGGCGGCGTGGTGTGCGTCTCGAGCACCCGGGTCGGCCCCACCCCGGTGCGCCGGCGGCCGGCTCAGGTCAGCCTGGCCAGCATCCCGACGGCGGCCCAGCGCCGGTTCAGTCGTTCCTGTGCGACGCCGGCGGTCGCCTCGTCGCCCTCCTCGAGCGCGTCGATGAGCGTCCACAGGTCGAAGACGGAGTCGTCCGGCCACACGTGCCGCGTGAGGCCGCCGTAGTCCAGCTCGATCCACGAGTCGGGGTGGAACGCGCCGAGCCACTCCACCATCACCGTGAGCTCGCCGATCAGCTCCGCATCCGGGGCGTGCCGCGCGAGCACCGCCGCCGCGTGCCCGGCCCGCTCCCGGGCGGCCACGATCGGGGCGCGCCGGTACGCCGTGCGCTCGCCGTCCACGAGGCGCTTCACCGGCTCCTCGGGGTCGAACACCGTGAGCCAGCCGTGCGGCACACCCCACGTGGCCGTGCGCGTCTGCACGCGGTGGTGCTCCGGCGCGCCGCCCTCGTCCTGCGGGTCCTGGCCCGCCGCGTCCGGGTCGGGGGAGAGGCCCCACTCGTCCTCGAGCGCCACGAGCGCGCGGCCGCGGTTCATGGCGCGCGCCGCCGGCGGGATGGCGGCCTCGTGCAGCCGCGGCAGCATCGTCTCCTCGAGCATGGCCGCGGCCATCTCGGCGCGCAGGCCCCGCTCGTCCGGGCAGTAGAAGGCGGAGCGGTGCTCGTCCTGGAGGACCCGCACCAGGTCGTCCTCACCGGGTTCCGGGAACGGGTCGGCCACGGGCCGGGCCAGGCGACGCCGGGCCCGTTCGGCCGCCTCGGCCTCGACCTCGGCACGGGTGCGGTGGCCGCCGGCGATCAGCCGCGCCTGGACCGCGTCCGGGAACGTGGCCAGCGGCTGGAAGACGCGCAGGTGCGCGGTGCCGCGCGTGACACCCGGGGGCGGGCCGCCGTCGTCGTGGGTCATCGCGGGCTCATCCGTGGCTCAGCCCAGCTCGACGACCACGGGCGCGTGGTCCGAGGCGCCCTTGCCCTTGCGCTCCTCGCGGTCGATCCAGGCGTCCGTGACCGTCCGTGCGAGGGCGGGGGAGCACAGCTGGAAGTCGATGCGCATGCCCTTCTTCTTGGGGAAGGCCAGGCCCGTGTAGTCCCAGTACGTGTACACGCCGGGGCCGGGGTGGCGCGGGCGCACCACGTCCACCAGCCCGGCGTCCTCGAACGCGCGGAACGCCGCGCGCTCGGGCGGGGAGACGTGCGTGTAGCCCTCGCGCTGGAACAGCTCGATGTCCCACACGTCCTCGTCCTGCGGAGCGATGTTCCAGTCGCCGGTCAGGGCGAGCCGGGTGTCCGGGTCCTCGGCGAGGCGAGCGGCCGCGTGCTCCTGGAGCACGCGCAGCCACTCGAGCTTGTAGCCCATGTGCTCGTTCTCCAGGCCGCGCCCGTTGGGCACGTAGAGGCTCCACAGGCGCACCGGGGCGACGCCGTCGGCCGCCTCGGCGCCCACGGTCGCCCCGATGGCACGGGACTCCTCCTGCGGGTCCACGCCGCCCTTGCCGAAGTGCGGCTGGCCGGGGAAGCCGCGCTGCACGTCGCTCAGGCCGACGCGGGAGGCGATGGCCACGCCGTTCCACTGCGAGGTGCCGTTGTGGACCACCTCGTAGCCGGCGCGCTCGAAGAGCTCCCACGGGAAGTTCTCGTCCCGGCACTTGGTCTCCTGGATGGCCAGGACGTCGATGTCATGGCGCTCGAGGAAGGCCTCGACGCGGTCGGCGCGGGCACGGAGGGAGTTGACGTTCCAGGTGGCGATCTTCACCCGGCCAGGCTATCGAAGGGCGCGGACACCGTGGGATCGGCGCCTCAGCGCCACCAGTCGTCGTGGATCGTCACCGGCGTGGTGCGCTTGTGGCGGCTGCGGAGCCAGATGCCCTCGAGCTTCTCCGCGACCTCGGTCGGGACGTCCTTGCCCTCGAGGTAGTCGTCGATGTCCTCGTACGTCATCCCGAGTTCGGCCTCGTCCGTCTGGCCCGGCGTGCCGTCCAGCAGGTCCGCGGTAGGCACCTTGTTCCACAGGGGCTCGGGGGCTCCGAGTTCGCGGCCCAGCGCCCGCACCTGCCGCTTGTTCAGGCCGGCCAGCGGCAGGACGTCCGCGCCGCCGTCGCCGAACTTCGTGTAGAACCCGGTGATGGCCTCCGCTGCCTGGTCCGTGCCGATCACCAGCTGCCCGTGGGCGCCGGCCACCGCGTACTGGGCCGTCATGCGGATGCGGGCCTTCACGTTGCCCTGGTTGTAGTCCGAGATCGGCTCCCCCACGGCCTCAGCGAAGGCGGCGGCCAGACCCTGCACGGCCTCCGCGATGTTCAGGGTGACGTCCTGATCCGCACCCACGAAGTCCAGGGCCGCCCGCGCATCCGCCTCGTCGTGCTGCACCTTGTAGGGCAGGCGCACGGCGGTGAACCGGGGGTTCTCGCGGGAGGGCACGACGTCGGCGCCCCCCCCCGCCTCACCCGGCGGGGTGGTGCCGGGGCCGCCCAGGGCGACGGCGTCCGGGACGCCGAGCTGGGCGCGGCGACGCTCGACGGCGAGCTGGGCCAGCCGGCCGCCCACCGTGGAGTCCACGCCGCCGGAGATGCCCAGGACGAAGCCGGACGCGCCCGTGGCCGCGAGGTAGTCGGCGAGGAAGGCCACGCGCCGTTCGACTTCGGCCGCCGGGTCGATCTCGGGGAGGACGCCCTGCTGGGCGATGATCCGCTGCTGGAGTTCACGCATGCCGGTCAGCGTAGGACCGGCCCCGCGCACGGGGACAGGGGCGGTCGGCGACGACGGCTCACGCGTCCGGGTGCCCCAGGTTGCGGGCGATGCGGCGCAGGACGCGGACGGCGTCGTCGATCTGGTCCCGCGGGACGTCCGCCGTCGCCTCGGCACGCAGGGCCTCGACCGCCTCACCCACGCGGGCGCCCGCGGTGCGGCCCGTGGCGGTGAGGGTGTAGAGGTCGCCCTCGACCGTCACCCAGTGGGACTCGACCAGCTCCTCGATCTGACCGGACACCGCGCCGCGCTGCTCCTCCTCGAAGCCGGCCTCGAGCTCGGCGCGGGACTGCGGGGCCACCGTGAGGGTGTTCAGCAGCTGCCACTGGACGCGGGTCAGGCCGTGCTCCTCGAGGCTCTCGGCCACGCGCGCCGCGATCAGGCCCTCGGTGAGGGTGAGCCAGTGCGCCAGGGGCAGGCCGGAGGGATGCTGGACGGGGGCGTCGTCGTGCGGGATCTCGCTCATAACCCGAGCCTAGCCAGGCCGGGACGGAATCGGCAGGGGTGGCCGGGCTCGCACTAGCATGGGCGGCATGACCGACGCGCAGACCCCCACCGTCCCCACGCCCGAGCAGGACCGCGAGCGGCTCAAGCAGCTCATCCAGGAGCTGGCCGTGGTGCACGGCCGGGTGACCCTGTCCTCCGGCAAGGAGGCGGACTACTACGTGGACCTGCGTCGTGTCACCCTGCACCACGAGGCCGCCCCACTGATCGGCCGCGTGATGCTGCGCCTGCTCGAGGAGAACGGGATCGAGTTCGACGCGGTGGGCGGCCTGACCATGGGCGCCGACCCCGTGGCCACCGCGATGATGCATCAGGCCGGCACCGTGGGCCGCGCGCTCGACGCGTTCGTGGTGCGCAAGGCGCAGAAGTCGTACGGCATGGGCCGGCAGGTGGAGGGCCCGGGCGTGGACGGGCGCCGCGTCGTCGTGCTGGAGGACACCTCGACGACGGGCGGCTCCGCGCTCACCGCCGTCGAGGGCGTGCGCAACGCGGGCGGCGACGTCCAGGCCGTGGCCGTGATCGTGGACCGTGCGACCGGCGCCGCCGAGCGCGTGGCCGAGGAGGCGGGGGTGCCGTACCTGTACGCGTTCGGCAAGGACGAGCTCGGCCTCGACTGAGCCTCGGCCGGCCCCGCGCCGCCCGCCTAGAGCCAGTCCGCGCGCTTGAACAGCACGAAGAGGGTGAGGGCCACCGCCAGCATGAGTCCCAGGGCGAACGGATAGCCGAACGCCCAGTGCAGCTCGGGCATGCCGTCGAAGTTCATGCCGTAGACCGAGCCCACCAGCTGCGGCGCGAAGATGATCGCCGCCCAGGACGAGATCTGCTTGACCTGCTCGTTCTGGGCGATCGACTGCTCGGCCAGCCGCTTCGACGCCAGCGTCGAGTCCAGCTCGAGGGCGTTGTTGAGCATCTGGCGCATGGTCATCACGCGCTCGTTGATCTGGACGGCGTGGTCGTGGACGTCGCGCAGGCGGCGCAGGTTCTCCACCTCGAGGCGCGCCTGATCGCTGAGCTCCTCGTCCTCCCAGGCGTGGGCGTCGTCGCGCCGGGGCAGGCCGTCGGCGTCGAGGCGGCGGGTGTCCTCATGCAGGCGGGTGCGCACCTCCTCCTGGAGCTGCTCCACGATGGACGGCAGCGCGCGGATGGCGTGCTGGAAGTTCAGCACCTCGCGGGAGAGCTCGTAGATGCGCCGGGAGACGTGCCCGTCGCCGGCGAAGACCTGGTCCTCGATCTCCGCGATGTCCTGTTCGAGGCCGTCGGCCACCGGGAAGTAGTCGTCCACGACCCGGTCCAGGATCTCCAGGGTGACCTGCCACGGCCCCATCGCGAGGCGCTCGCGGCCCTCCGTCTCCAGGGACCGTCGCACGGCGGCCAGGTCCGGCTCCTCCGCGTGACGCACCGTCACCACGTAGTGCTCACCGGTGAAGACGCTCAGCTCGCCGAACTCCACGGTCTCGGTGCGGTCGACGTAGCGGGCCGGGTGCAGGACCATGAACGAGTCCTCGCCGTAGCGGTCCAGCTTGGCGCGCTCGCCTCCGGCGAGGGCGTCCTCGACGGCGAGCGGGTGCAGGCGCAGCTCCTCCGCGACCGCTTGGAGCTCGGCCACGTCCGGGCGGTACAGGCCCAGCCAGGCCATGCCGCCGGTGCGCTCACACTCCTCCCAGGTGTCCTCGAGGGTGGAGGGGGCGTGGACGCGCCGCCCGTCCACGTACACGGCGTTGTCGATCATGCTCACCCGGACATTCTCCCCGACGGCGGCCCCCGGCGGATTCCAGGATGCGCGCGCTACGGTGGCGCCATGAAGACTCCGCGTCATGCCCCGCCCGTCGTCCGCGACGGCAAGACCCTGCTCCCCGCCCACGCCGTCTCCACGGCCCCGGTCACCGCATTCGGTCTGATCGGCGGCTACCTGACCGCCCGTGAGACCGGCATCCGGCCGCTCGGCGGTGTCGTGCTGGCCGCCGCCGGCCTGTATGCCGGCCGGACGTGGTTGGCCACGCGGGGGCCGGCCGTCACCGGGGGCCTGGCCGCCCTGTACCTCGGCGGCTTCGGCGCCTCCCACCCGCTGGCCAAGAAGATCGGTGCGTGGCCGGCGGTGCTCTCCGTGGCCGCGGTGTCCGCCGGGGCCGCCTGGGCCGCCGTCGACCGGTCCGAGGCCGGCCGCTGAACGAG
>NZ_KV825232.1:0-3840 GCF_001816085.1 Micrococcus sp. HMSC31B01 | reverse complement strand
CGGGGCTGCCCCAGCTGTCGTTCCCCGCCCCGCCGCTGCTGCGGCTGGCCGGCGCGCTCAACGACCTGGTGCTGCTCCAGCCCCGCCCGTGACCTCGTCGGTCGCGGGGCCGTCGTCGTCCCCGCCGTCCGTCGGGGCGCGGTCCTCGTCTCCCCCGTGCGCGTCCGAGCGCCAGGCCGCCGGGCGCAGCCGTTCCAGGAGCGAGGACTGACGGCGCTCCATCCCCTTCAGGTCCGAGGCGATGAGCGCGTTGATCCAGCGGGCGTTCGGGTCGGCGTCGATCAGCACGGCCTTGGCCAGCAGCGTGCAGGGCAGCGCGAGGATGGCGCCGAGCGGGCCGAGGACCCAGGCCCAGAAGAGCAGGGAGAGGAAGCTGACGGTGGGGATCACGCCGATCGCGTCGCCGGCCACCTTGGGCTGGATCACGGACTGCAGCACGAAGTTCAGCACCGAGTAGCTGACCACCACCCACAGGAAGTCGGACCAGCCGCCCGCCGCCAGGCCCAGGACGGCCGGCGGCAGCAGGCCGATGATGAAGCCGATGTTCGGGATGTAGTTGGTGAGGAAGCTGAGCACGCCCCACACGAGCGCGAGCGGGACGCCGATCAGCATGAGGGCGATCACGTCCAGCACCGCCACGATCAGGCCGAACACCGTGGTGACCACCCAGTAGCGGCGCACGCCCTGGGCGAACTCGACCAGGGCGTGGCCGAACTCGTGGCGGGCGGTGCTGAGCAGGCGGACGCGGCGTTCGACGTCCATCGAGTCCATCGCGAGGAAGAACATGCCCATGATCACGGTGACGAGCAGGCCGAAGACCGCGTAGACGTTCGTGGCGATCTTCGTGATGGCGCTGACGGCCGTCCCGGTGACGGCGCTCATGTCGATCGAGGCCAGCTGCTGGGACACCATGTCCGGGGTCACGCCGCGCTCGTTGAGCCAGTGCGAGACGTCCAGGACGATCTGCTGGAAGCGGTCCGCGTACTTGGGCAGCTCCGCCACCAGCTCGAGGCCGGACCACACCATCATGCCCCCGAACACGGCCATCACCGCGACGACCAGCAGGACGGTGGTGGCGGCCCCGAGCACGGGGTGCAGGCCCCGGCGGATGAGCCAGGCCTGCAGGGGGTAGGCCACGATCACGAGGTTCAGCCCCAGGAAGACGGGCGCCGCGATGGAGGCGATCCCCTGGAAGAACTGCACCACCAGCACCAGGCCCGCGAGCGTCAGGACGATCACCAGCATGCGCGGCCACATGCGGTGGGGGCGGCGGATGTCCCAGTCGGAGGCGGGGCTGGACGAGGCGGGCGGCGGGGTCACCCCCGCGGGCTGTGCGGCGCTCACGCGGGCAGTCTATGCGCGGGCCGGACGGGGTAGGGTCGGGACCAGTCCACATCGACAGGGGAGCGCCCGCGCGGCGCTGAGAGTGCGGTCCGCCGCAGACCCTCGAACCTGCTCCGGTCCGCACCGGCGAAGGAAGTCGAGTCTCCCGGTCGACGTCGTCCCGGGATTCCGGTGGCGGCCTCGTCCCGGCCCCTCTGCCGTCCCAGAGGAGAACCGCCATGTCCCGCACCCCGCACCGCGCCCTCGCCGCCCTCTCAGTGGCCGCCCTCGCCCTCACCGGCTGTTCGGTGTCCGGCTCGTCCGGCGACGGGGCGTCGTCGTCCGCCGCCGGCGCCGGCGGCGAGCCGACGACGGTGACGATCATGACGCACGACTCGTTCAACCTGCCCCAGGAGCTCGTCCAGAAGTTCGAGCAGGAGTCCGGCTACACCCTGAAGACGACGGCCCCCGGCGACGCCGGCAGCGTGGTGAACCAGCTCCTGCTGGCCAAGGATGAGCCCACCGTGGACGGCGTCTACGGCGTGGAGGACCACTCGGCGCACCGCCTCGTCCGCGAGGGCGTCGTCGCCGAATACACCCCGCAGGACCTGCCCGCCTCCGCACAGGACCGGATGGTGGAGGACCGCATGACCCCGGTGGACCAGGGCCAGGTGTGCTTCAACACGGATCCGGCATGGTTCGAGGCCCACGACGTCGAGGCCCCCACCTCGATCGACCAGCTCGACGACCCCGAGTACGCGAAGCTGACGGTCGCCACCTCCCCCGTGGCCTCCTCCCCCGGCCTGGCGCTGCTCGCGGCCACCACGGAGAAGTTCGGCGACGACGGCTGGCAGGACTGGTGGCGGGGCCTGATGGAGAACGGCGGCAAGGTCGCCGACAGCTGGTCCGACGCCTACAACTCGGACTTCTCCGGCGGCGAGGGCAAGGGCCAGTTCCCGGTGGTGCTCTCCTACTCCTCCTCCCCCGCGTTCGCCCCCGAGACCGAGGTGATCGAGGACTCCTGCACCCCGCAGGTCGAGTACGCCGGCGTGCTCGAGGGCGCGAAGAACCCCGAGGGCGCGCAGGCGTTCGTGGACTTCATGCTCACCGAGGAGGTCCAGTCCGCCCTGCCCGAGTCGATGTACATGTACCCGATCGACGAGTCGGTGCAGCTGCCCGAGGAGTGGGCGCAGAACGCGCCGCTCGTCGAGGACGCCATCACCCCGGACCCCGCCCGCATCGACGAGCGCCGCGAGGACCTGCTGAAGGAGTGGACCGCCCTGGCCGAGGCCTCCCGGCGCTGATGTCCGCGCTCACCGAGGTCGCGGCCCCCGGCACGGACCTGCCGCGCCGGCGGGCCCGCGGCCGGGGGGACGGGCTCGGCCCGTGGTGGCTGGTGGCCGCCGTCCTGCCGGTCGCCTTCCTGCTCGTCTTCTTCGCGTGGCCCGTGGCGGCCATGCTCTGGCGCGGGATCGGAGGCGACGCCGACGCGTTCACCGGCGCCGTGGACCTCACCGCCTTCGGGGAGACCCTCGCCCGCGAGCGCACGTGGCGCATCCTCGGCCAGACGCTCGGGATGGCCGCCGCCGGCACGGTGGTCTCGGTGGCGCTCGGCCTGCCGACCGCGTTCGTGCTGCACCGGCGTCGCGTCCCGGGGCAGGCCGTGCTCCGCGCCCTCGTGCTCGTGCCGTTCGTGCTGCCCACGGTGGTGGTCGGCGTCGCGTTCCGCGCCCTGCTCGCCCCCGGCGGACCGCTGGGCTTCACCGGGCTGGACCAGACGACCACCGCCGTCGTGCTGGCCATGGTCTTCTTCAACGTGTCCGTGGTGGTGCGCCAGGTGGGCGCGCTGTGGAACGCGCTGGACCCGCGCCAGACCGAGGCCGCCCGCACCCTGGGCGCCTCGCCGTGGCGGGCGTTCCGCACCGTGACGCTGCCCCAGCTCGCCCCGGCGATCGCCGCGAGCGCGGCCCTGGTGTTCCTGTTCTGCGCGTCCGCGTTCGGCATCGTCCAGACGCTCGGCCGGCCCGGCTACGGCACGCTCGAGTCGGAGATCTGGGTGCAGACCTCCGTCTACCTGGACCTGCGGACCGCGGCGGTGTTCTCCGTGCTGCAGTTCGCGGTGGTGCTGGCCGCCGTCGTGGTCTCCGGCGTGACGGCGGCGCGCACCCAGCGGGCGCTGCGCCTGCGGGAGACGCCGCCGGCCCGGCTCACGCGCGCGGACGCGGCCCCGGTGGCCGTGATGCTCGCGGTGGTGGCGCTCGTGGTGGCCCCGATCCTCACGCTCGTGCTGCGCTCCTTCCACACCCGCCACGGCTGGGGGCTGGGCAACTATCGGCTGCTGTCCACGAGCGCGGGCAGCGGGTTCGTGGGCGGGTCGACGCCGGCCCAGGCGCTCGAACAGTCCCTGCGGGTGGCCGTGGACGCCACGCTCGTGACGCTCGTGGTGGCCGTGCCGCTGGCCCTGCTGCTGACCCGGCCCTTCCGCTCACGCGCCGCGCTGGCGGCCCAGCGGGCCCT
>NZ_KV825231.1:0-561 GCF_001816085.1 Micrococcus sp. HMSC31B01 | reverse complement strand
AGTTGAATAGTGTCACTGTTGTGTGACCCGTTAGGTTTCCCTGCTGTTGCCCGTGTTGAGGGTGGTGGTGTGGGGTTAGGGTTACGGCGGTCATAGCGTGGGGGAAACGCCCGGTTCCATTCCGAACCCGGAAGCTAAGGCCCACAGCGCCGATGGTACTGCAGCCGGGAGGTTGTGGGAGAGTAGGTCGCCGCCGGACATTCTTTGAGGGAGGGCCTCGCACCGTTGGGTGCGAGGCCCTTCCCGCATTTCTGGACTGCTTTCCCCGCAAGGACGGTCTGCCACAGGCTCCGGGCACTAGCCTGGTCCCCTGAGGACCCGGCCGCGAGGCCGGCACATGAGGAACAGAGACCGCGTTCCCGCGGACCGTCGCGGCGTGACGCCCAGGAAGGACACCATGGCTGAGGACACCCCCCGAGAGCGCCGCGAGGACCGCGGATCCGAGGGCCGCGGGCCCCGTGGTGGCGGTGATGGCCGGCGTCGTGGCGGTGACCGCGACGGACGTCCTCGCAGCGGTGCCGGTGACCGGCGCCGCTCCGGCGGGCCTCACGAGGACCGGCG
>NZ_KV825230.1:0-3113 GCF_001816085.1 Micrococcus sp. HMSC31B01 | reverse complement strand
TCGCAGGCGGCTCGCACCTGCTCGGCCTCGGCGGTGGAGGCGAGCCCGCGCCGGGCGAGGACGTCCACCCACGCCGCCTCGACCTCCAGCAGGTGGCCGAGGACGGCGCGGTCCGACGTCGTCTCCGCCACCGTGCCGGCCGCCCAGACGGGGCTGAGCAGGCCGATGTCGGCGGTGGGCCCCAGGGGGTCGACGGCCGCCATCAGCCGTGCCTCGGGTACTCGATGCCGGGGAACTGGAGGAAGACCGTCTCCTTGTCCGCGTGCTCGCCGCGGCCCTGGATCCAGATGTCGAACTTCAGGGAGCCGTCGTCGAGGCGCTCGGCCACGAGGGTGCGGCGCCGCTCCTCGGGCAGGGAGGCCAGCAGGGGGTCCCGCTCGAGGGCCTCGGCGTCCTCGGGCAGGTAGACGCGCGTGTGGAGCTTGTTCAGCAGGCCCCGGGCGAACAGCACGAGGTGGATGAAGCGCGCCGTGCCCTCGCCGGTCGCCCCGGGTTCGACGGTGGAGAACGTGTACGTGCCGGCGTTGTCCACGGTGGCCCGGCCCCAGCCGGTGAACGTGAAGCCGTCGCGCAGGAGGGAGCCCTCCTCCTGGGCGATGGCGCCCTCGGCATCCGGCTGCCAGATCTCCAGCATCGCGTCCGGGATGGGGTCACCGTTGCCGTCGTAGACCGTGCCGGTCAGGCGCAGCGCGTCCGCGCGGCCGGGCGGGACGAGGTTCTGGCCGTCGCGGAAGGGCAGGTGCACCTGCTCATAGCCGTCCGCGTACCCGAAGAACGGGCCGATGGTCTGGCCCGGCGTCGGGATGAGCGTGCCGTCCGGGGCGCGTTCGGTGTTCTCGTCGATCCGCATCAGTGATCGCCCTCCTCGTCTTCCATCCACGTGCGCTGGCTGCCGGTCAACACGATGTCCCACCAGTAGCCGGTGTTCCACTCGTGGCTGGTCACGGAGTGGTCGTAGGTGGCCACGAGGCGGTCGCGTGCCTTCTGGTCCGTGATGCCCTGGTAGATCGGGTCCAGCGGGAACAGCGGGTCGCCCGGGAAGTACATCTGGGTGATCATCCGTTGCGTGAAGTCGGTGCCGAAGAGGGAGAAGTGCACGTGGGCGGGGCGCCACGCGTTGTGGTGGTTCTTCCACGGGTAGGGCGCCGGCTTGATGGTGGTGAATTCATAGCGGCCCTCGGCGTCGGTGAGGGTGCGGCCCACGCCCGTGAAGTTGGGGTCCAGGGGGGCCGGGTGCTGGTCGCGCTTGTGCACGTAGCGGCCGGCCGCGTTGGCCTGCCAGATCTCCACGAGCTGGTGACGGACCGGCCGGCCGGCGCCGTCCAGCACGCGGCCGCGGATCTTGATGCGCTCGCCGATCGGCTCGCCGTTCTGGCCGACGGTCAGGTCCGCCTCGAGCGGGTGCACGTCGCGGTGGCCGAAGGCCGGGGACCACAGCTCCACGGTCTCGGGGTCGGCGTGCACGAGCGACTTGGTGGGGTGGCGGAACACAGACGAGCGATAGGGCGGGAAGTCGAGCCGCGGCTGGGTCTCGCCCTGGGCCTGGGCGTGGGCCACCGCGATCTCCTCACTGATCTGCCCCTGCGAATCGCGGGTGGCGGCTGGGTCGAGCACGTGGGCGCTGTCGAACGTGTCGTCGTCCTTGGCCTGGGCGGCGATGCTCACGTCGGCTCCTTTCTCTGCGGGGTCGGGGATCGGTCGGGCTCAGGCGGAGGGCCAGCCGGTGTACTGCTCGGCGAGGAACTGCCGTCCGTAACGGGACTGGACCACGTTGCGGAGCTCACCGCGCACGCGCATGTCCTCGAACTCCGAGGCGTCCGGGCGGGCGTGGAGCATGGTGGTCATCCAGTAGGAGAAGTTCTGGGCCTTCCACACGCGGGCCAGCGCCGTCTCCGAGTAGGCGTCGAGCAGGTCGCGCGAGCCCGTGGCGGCCCACGACTCGAGCGCCTCGGCCAGGACGCGCACGTCCGCGAAGGCGAGGTTCAGGCCCTTCGCGCCGGTGGGCGGGACGGTGTGTCCGGCGTCGCCGGCGAGGAAGACGTTGCGGTGACTCAGCGGTGTGCGCACATAGGAGCGGAACCCGAGCACCGTCTTGTCGATGATGGGGCCGGTCTTGAGGGTGAAGCCGTCCGGCCCGGCCACGATGCTCTGCAGCCGGTCCCAGATCCGGTCGTCGGACCAGTCCTCCACGCGGGTCGAGGGGTCGCACTGGAAGTACATGCGCTGCACGGTCTCCGAGCGCTGCGAGATCAGGCCGAAGCCATGCTCGGAGCGGGCGTAGATCAGCTCCGGCGAGGACTTGGGCGCCTCGGCGAGGATGCCGAACCAGGCGAAGGGGTACGCGTGGAAGTGGTCCTCGCCCTCGGTGTCGCGCTGGAGGGCCTTGCGCACGGTGGAACGCGAGCCGTCGGCGCCCACGAGGATGTCGCAACGCAGTTCCTCGACCGGCCCCTCCTCGCCACCGGCCACGGAGCGGAACCGGACGCCGGGGGTGTCCGAGTCGACGTCGAGCACCTCGAGCACCTCGGTTTCGAAGCGGACGTCGCCGCCGTCGCGCCGCCGCGCCGCGGCCAGGTCGACGAAGACCTCGTTCTGCGCGTACAGGGTGACCGTGGCACCCACGAGCTCCGGGAAGTCCAGGGCGTGCGACTCGCCGTCGAAGCGCAGGATGATGCCGCGGTGCTCGTCGCCCACCGTCCTCACCCGGCCGTCGACGCCCATGTCCGTCAGCATCTCCACGCTGGGCTGCTCGAGGATGCCCGCGCGGTGGGTGTGCGCGATGGTCTCGGGGTCACGGGACTCGAGGACGACGTTGTCGATCCCCTGCCGCGCGAGCAGGTGGGAGAGCATCAGGCCGGCGGGCCCGCCGCCGACGATGCCGACGCGGGTGCGGGTCACGGGGGGCTGGGTCATGGCGTCCTTTCCGGGGGACGTCACCGGTCGGGCCGGGCGGGTCGGGCCGCGCTGCCGGGGCCGGCGGCGGAGGTCCCGACCATCCTGTGGCGCAGGACACGGCCCGCGCCCGGCCGTTCTCACTCAGTGAGAATGGCCGCCGAGTCCGCGGGCGATCCCCCGGGCGGCCGTCATCAGCAGGGGCGGCACCCCCGGGGTGT
>NZ_KV825229.1:0-4712 GCF_001816085.1 Micrococcus sp. HMSC31B01 | reverse complement strand
CGGGCGAGGCGCGGCCGGGCGCCGCGGAGCCGGGCGACGACGCGCCCGGCGCGTCCACCGTCTGAGCCCCTCCGTCCACACCTGGCGGGCCGCGTGCACAGGGTTCTCCACAGAGTTGTCCACAGGTGTGGATGAGTCACACGCGTGTGATCCGCCGAAGCCGAGCAGGGCGTGACCGCAGACCAGGGAGGACATGCGGAGGGAGCGGCTGCCGGTAGCCTGAGCCGATGCCCTCCACCGCCGTGCCGCCGCGCGACTCCGGCGCCGCCTCCACCCTGCCCGCCCGCACCGGGCACCGCGGGGTGTCGATCCTGCGCACCGCCGCCCTCGTCCTCGTGGTGGCGGCGTTCGTGTGGCTGGCACTCACCGTGCGCCTGCCCGGTGTGGACGAGCTGCGCGCCCAGCTGGACGGCTTCGGCTGGTGGAGCTGGCTCGCGTTCACCGTGCTGTACGCGGCCGTGGCGCTCACCCCCATCCCCGTGACGATCATGGCGGTCACCGCCGGTGTGCTCTTCGGCGCGATCGAGGGGACGGTGCTGTCCGTGGTCGGGGCCCTGCTGGGCTCGCTCGGGGCGTACGGCATCGCGCGCGCGGTCGGGCGCGAGGTGGTCCTGCGCTGGCTCGGCCGCCACGCCGGGACCGTGGAGCGGCGGCTCGAGGACACCGGGTTCCTCGCCCTGCTGACCCTGCGCGTCGCCCCGGGGCTGCCGTACTGGCCCGTGAACTACGGGGCGGGCGCGCTCGCCGTGCCGCTGGGGATCTTCGCCGGCTCCACCGCGGTCGGCGTGATCCCCGGGCAGCTCTCCCTCGTGGCGATGGGGGCGTTCGCGGTGCGCCCGGGCGTCGTGAACGGCGTGCTGCTCGGGGTGGGCTGGCTCGCCGTGGGCGGTCTGACCCTGTGGGCGGTGCGGCGCTGGCGACGGGCAGCCCGGGCCGCGGAGGGGCCGGCGGGCTCGGAGGGGCCGGAAAGCCCGCGGAGTGGTCAGGACACGCCGTCTCCGCGTGCGCGACGCGGCGTGTCGTGACCACTCTGCGCCGGACGTCAGCCGAGGGTTGTGTACCGCACGCCGAACTTGCTGCTGACCTGCAGGAACACGAGCACGTCCGTGCCGCGCGCGTAGGCGGGCATGCCGTACCAGGTGCGGGGTTCGAGCTCCGGGGCCGCCTCCGTGACGATCCGGTGCACCCCCACCGCCATGGCGCGGTCCTGCTCGGGCATCTCCTCGATCTTCACCAGCAGGTCCTGCAGGGCGTCGGCCTTCTTCCTGCCGCCGCGCTGGGCGCGCAGCTCCTGCGCGCGCTCGGTGATCGCGGCCTGCTCCGCGGCGCTGAAACCGGTGGACTCGCTCACGGTGCCTCCTGGGGTGCGGGGACGGGTCCTGCCCTGGTCTCAGCCCCGACGGCCCAGGCGACCGAGCAGGCGGGTCTGCCGGTCGGCGTCGTCGGCCACGGGGACGGGCTCGCCCAGGATGCCGGGCGTGTAGGCGGCGTCGCCGAACAGTTCCAGCGACTCCTCCACGCAGTCGATCTCCGCGTCCGTGAACCGCGCGTCCACGCCCTGCGAGCGGGCCAGGTCCCAACGGTGCACGATCACGTCGAACGCGTGGAAGCGGATCAACGCCTCACCCACGGGCATCTCCCCGAGCGCGGTCTTCATGGGCCGCATGATGAACTCCTCGTCACCGGCGAGGGCGGACATGGCGGCGGCGTGCTTGGCCCACTGGGTGGCCAGCTGCTGGCGGGACCCGTCGAAGAGGGGCACCTCCCGGCCCTGGCGGGCGGCGAAGTCGCGCTGGCCGGCGATCACGTGGTCCAGCAGGTCCAGCGCGTCCCAGCCCTCACACGGGGTGGCGGCGTCCCAGTCCCGCACCTCCCGGACGACGGCGGTGAACGGCTCGGCGGCCGCGTTCCAGCGGGCCTCGACCTCGGTGGCGGGGATGGACATGGTGCTCTCCTCAGGGTCGCGGGGTTCTCGGGGCCGCGGCGGGCGACGACGGCGCCGGGCTCGGCTTCTTCGGGCCGCGGATGGACTCGGGGCGGGCCGGGTCCAGGACGGACCGGGGGTCGAAGAACTCCTCCAGCACGGGCCGCTCGCCCGAGACGGCCGCGGCGAGGCTGATGCCGTCCACGTTGATGCGCGAGCCGCGGTAGTAGCCGGGCTCGAGCTGGCCCCACGCCTTGGAGGTGCCGTCCACGAGGAAGAAGGAGCGGTAGCCGAGCTCGCGGAAGTAGCGGTACCGCTCGTTGTCCTCCGTGTACTTGCCGGGGCCGGTGACGTCCGCGCCGAACGGGTAGATGAGCATGTCCGTGGGGCCGAGGATCGGCTCGACCTCCTCGTGCCAGTGCCTCATGTCGAACTCGAGCTCCTCCATGGTCAGCTTCGGCACCGTCCGGTGGCCCCACGTGTGGGAGGCGAACTCCCAGCCGCTGTCCTTGAGCGCGTCGGCGACCTCGGTGGCGGCCGCGACGTCGGCGTCGAACGTGGGGCTGTCCCCGAACTCGCGGGCCGAGGTGCGGTAGCCGAACACGCCGTCGTAGCCGGTCATGGCCAGCACGCCGCGGGCGCCGTTGAGGCTGAAGTCCGGGTGCTCGGCGAGGAAGTCGTCCAGGCGCGGGACGACGTCGAACGCCCCGATGTGCGTGGTGCCCTCGGCGTCCGTGTACTCGTTGCGGACGCGGCCGTCCTCGGCCACGATCAGGCGGTCCGCGAAGCCGTCGCCGTCCATGTAGAGGTAGTACGAGCAGTCGTCCAGGGAGAGGATCAGCGGGGTCCGGCCCTCGGGGACCATGAGGGTCTTCGGGCGGACGACGTCGTCCTCGCCCACCTCGTACAGCTCGTGCGGGGAGACCAGCACGTAGCCGCGCTCGTAGACCTGCCGGATGACGGCGTCGAACTCGTCCACCGTGACCATGAAGTCCAGGTAGCCGCCGGCCTTGTCGTCGCCGTCGAAGGCGCGGGCCGGGTCCACCACGAGGGAGTGGAAGAACAGGTGCGGAACCCGGGCCACGTCCGACCAGGCCACCGGTTCGCCGGCGGGCGGCGGACCAGCGGGGGCGGCGGAGGTGGGCGCGGACGAGGTCGGCACGGACGACGACGCCGCGTCCTCCCCGTCCTGCCCGCAAGCGGCCAGCAGTCCCGATCCGAGCAGGGCGGAACCGGCCAGGAGCAACTGTCGGCGGGTCGGCTGCGGCACGGGCGGGGGCATCGGGCACCTTTCTCCGGGGGCACCCATCATCCCAAGGCCGCCCGGCCCGAGACCACCCCTGCCGGGCGGGCGGGCGGAGGTGGGAACCGGCCGGGCATGGGAGGCCGGCCGGCGGCGGGGCTCGATCCGCCGTAGACGGCCCAGAGTGGTCACGCGGACGACCCGAGCTCGGCGCGGACCGTGTTCGACCGCTTCGTGTTCAGCAACCACATCCGCAGCGTCAGCGTCGACTGAGCCCCGGCTGGGAGGCACCTTCGACGCGCGCCGACGCACGCGCCCCTCGTGCCGTGCCGCATGCCACACTGGCGAGCGTGACCCGACGTCCGGATGCACCGCCCCCGGTCGACCCGCGCACGCGTGCGGCCCTGCGCGCCGTGCTCACGGTCCTGGCCGTGATGGCGGTGCTGTTCGCCGCCGTCGTGCTGATGCTGGCCTACGGGCCCGCCCGCTGAACCCGTCCTTCCCGATCCAGGAGCAGCCATGTCCCCCGCGGACCCCACCGCCGACGTCGCGGCCCGACCGGCCGGCCCCGCCGCGGTGGCCGAGGCCTTCGCGGCCGCCTGGAACGCCGCCGACGCCGACGCGCTCGCCGAGCTGTTCGCCGAGGACGCGGACTTCGTGAACGTGGTGGGCGTGTGGTGGACGCGGCGGCGGCAGATCCGGGTGAACCACGCGCTCGGCTTCCGCTGGATGTTCCCGGCCTCCCGGCTCGTGCTCGGGCAGGTGCGCGTGCGCGAGCTCGGGGACGTGGCGGTGGTGCATGCGCCGTGGACCATGACGGGGCAGACCGCGCCCGACGGCGACGAGGCCGGCGAGCGCACCGGCGTCCTGCTGCTCGTGGTGCGCCGCACCGAGGCCGGGGCGTGGGAGGCGGTAGCCGGGCAGAACACGGACTCCGTGCCCGAGGCGCAGACCCACCTGGCCGACGACGACGGGCTGGCCGCGGTGCACTACCACCCGTCGGCGTGGATCGATCCCGACGACGACCCCGACGGCCCGGAGGCCTGCTGAGCGGCGGCGGGCTCACTCCACCGTCAGCAGCCGCACCCAGTCGTCCTCGACGCGCTCCCCGCCGACCACGAACTGCCGCGCCCCGATCGTCGCGAAGCCAAGGCGCTCGTAGAACCGGTTGGCCCGTGTGTTCTGCGCGTTCGTGCCGAGCCACACGTGCCGGAACCCCAGCCGCCTCAGCCGCTCGACGCCGTCGTGCACGAGGGCCTCGGCCAGCCCGGTGCCGCGCCCCTCGGCGAGCACGTACAGCTTCGAGAGGTGGCCGGCCGGCACGTCGCCGAGCCGCTCCGTGACGGGTGCCTCGGGGGTCGCGGCGGTCTCGTACATGGCGTAGCCGAGCAGGGTCTCCGGGGCGTCGGCCGCGGCGCCCACGAGCACGATCCGCTCCGGGTCCGCGATCCACGCGGCCACGGCCGCCTCGCTCAGGTGCAGCGCGATGTGCGCGTCCACCGCGGCACGCGGCAGCGAGGCCGGGGAGGCGTCCGGGAAGGTGGC
>NZ_KV825228.1:0-985 GCF_001816085.1 Micrococcus sp. HMSC31B01 | reverse complement strand
GACGGGGCGGGCCTCGGTGGAGGACCCGCCCCGTCGGCGGTGGTGCTCACGCCTGGGGCGTGGTGGTGGGGCTCTCAGGGCCCCGGAGCCGGCTCAGCGGGAGACGGCGGGGGCGTTCACGTCCGCGGGCAGCGCCTCGCGGGCGGTCTTCACCAGCACGGCGAAGGTCGCGGCGTCGGAGACGGCGATCTCGGCCAGCATGCGGCGGTCCACCTCGACGCCGGCCAGCTTGAGGCCCTGCATGAAGCGGTTGTAGGTCATGCCGTTGGCGCGGGCGGCCGCGTTGATGCGGGTGATCCACAGGCGACGGAAGTCACCCTTGCGCTTGTGGCGATGCTGGTAGTTGTAGGTGAACGAGTGGAGCATCTGCTCCTTCGCCTTGCGGTACAGGCGAGACCGCTGGCCGCGGTAGCCGGAGGCGCGCTCCAGCATGGTCCGACGCTTCTTGTGGGCGTTCACTGCCCGCTTCACACGTGCCACGTGCGTACTCCAATCTGTGTGGTCCCCGGGGCGCGCACTGGCGCGTCACGGCCGAGGAGGAAGGGGTTCCGGCGAGGCCGGGGGGGTGTCAGATGCCGAGCATCCGCTTGATCTGCTTGATGCTGCCCTTGGAGACGAGCTGGTCGCCCTTGAGACGGCGGGTCAGGCGCGAGGACTTGTGCTCCAGGTAGTGGCGGCGGTTCGCCTGCTGGCGCATGATCTTGCCGGAGCCGGTCACGCGGAAGCGCTTCTTGGCACCGCTGTGGGTCTTCATCTTCGGCATGGCTGCCGTTCTCCTTCACTCATCGCTGCCGTGCGCGGCGCGCACGGCAGTGCTGGTCACCCCGGTCCGTCCGGACCGGGCTGGTCTGTGGCGACCCCGGGGGGTCAGGCCCGAGGACCGGGCTTGGGGGCACCGCCGCGGGGGGCGGCGGGCTTCGGCGGGGCCGGCATCGGCTTGGCCGTCGGCTTCGGAGCCGACGACGGCGCGGCCGGCTTGGCGGCG
>NZ_KV825227.1:0-3482 GCF_001816085.1 Micrococcus sp. HMSC31B01 | reverse complement strand
TGGCCGCGGGCATCACCGGCTGCACGGGCGACTTCACGCCGGGCGACGTCGTCGAGATCGTGGACACGCACGGCCGGGTGCGGGCGCGCGGCCTCGTGCAGTACTCCTCGTCGCAGCTGCCCGCCATGCTCGGGCGGACGACCGCCGACCTCCGCGAGGACCTCGGCGCGGGCTACGACGGCGTCGTCGTGCACGCCGACGACTGGGTGCGTCTGGCTCCGCCGCAGCGCTGACCGGCACGGGCTCCGGCCGAGTCGACGGACCGGGCCTCGTGCCTCGTCCGGGGCGCTCGATAGGCTGGCGGCATGCAGACCACCGAGAGCACCGCACCCCAGGATCAGTCCGGCCGCCAGGACGCCGAGGCGCCGACGCCCGAGGTCGAGGAGGCCGTCCGCCAGCGGGCCGAGTGGGCGCGTCAGGCCGTGCCCGAGCTGGCCATCGCCGGCCGCGCCCGCAAGGACGCCGTCCTGCGCCACATGGCCGAGGCGCTGCGCGCCAACACCGCCGCGATCCTCACGGCCAACCGCGAGGACCGCGGCCGCGGCCGCGAGACCGGCACCTCGGCGGCCATGTTGGACCGCCTCAAGCTGGACGAGGCGCGCGTCGAGGCGCTGGCCCTCGCCCTGGAGACCCTGGCCGGACTGCCGGACCCCGTGGGCACCGTGGTCCGCGGCGGTCCGCTGCCCAACGGCGTGCGGATGAGCCAGGTGCGGGTGCCCCTGGGCGTCGTGGGCGCCGTGTACGAGGCCCGTCCGAACGTCACGGTGGACATCGCCGGCATCGCCCTGAAGTCGGGCAACGGCGTGATCCTGCGCGGCGGCTCGGCCGCGGAGTCCACCAACGCGGTCCTGATCCAGGTGCTGCGCGAGGCGCTCGTGGACCAGGGCTTCGACCCCAACATCATCCAGGGCATCGACGATCTCGGACGTCCCGGCGTCGCCGCGCTGATGGCCGCCCGTGGCGCGGTGGACGTCCTCGTCCCGCGCGGCGGCCGTGAGCTGATCCAGCGCGTGGTCCGCGAGGCCCGGGTGCCCGTGATCGAGACGGGTGAGGGCAACGTGCATCTGTACGTGGACGCCTCCGCACCCAAGCAGATGGCGGTGGACATCGCGCTCAACGCCAAGACCCACCGCACCTCCGTGTGCAATGCGGCCGAGACCCTGCTGCTCCACCGGGACGCGGAGGAGACGGGCCGAGAAGTGCTGCGCGCCCTCACCCGTGCCGGCGTGCTGCTGCACGTGGACGAGGCCGCGCGGGCCTGGCTGCCCACGCTGGCCGACCGCGGCGACCACGCCCGGGACGCCGTGGACGCCACGGAGGAGGACTGGGGCACCGAGTACCTGGACATGGAGATGGCCGTGCGGGTCGTGGACTCCCTCGACCAGGCGATCGAGCACATCGGCCGGTGGTCCACGGGCCACACGGAGGCCATCGTCACGAACGACCTGGCCGCGGCCGAGCGGTTCATCACCGAGGTGGATGCCGCGGCCGTCATCGTGAACGCGTCCACGCGCTTCACCGACGGCGGCGAGCTCGGCCTCGGCGCCGAAGTGGGCATCTCCACCCAGAAGATGCACGCCCGCGGGCCCATGGGCCTGGAGGAGCTCACGACCACCAAGTGGATCCTGCGCGGCGACGGGCAGATCCGCCGCTGAGCCGGGCTACGATGGACACCAGGACCCCTTCGGCCCGGCCCCGGCCCGGCCGTCTGACCCGCTGCACCGAGGAGCATCCATGCTGAACACCTCCCTGATCCTGGCCGCCGCCGAGGGCCACCACGTCGTCAACGAGCTGCCGATGGACCCCATCTGGTACGGCCTGCTCGTCTTCGCGCTGCTGATGGCCGCCCTGGCCGCCACCATGTCCATGCGCTCCCGTGCGCTGCGCCTGCCCGAGCCCACCACCGCGGTCCAGCACCACGGCACCGGCCGCAGCTCGCACACCTCCGGTCACTGACGTCTCACCGGCCCGCCGCGTCGCCGCCTCCGCCGGGGGCGGCGCGGCGGGCCGTCCGTTCGTCTCCTGAGCGCATGACCGTCGCCTCCCGCACCCCCGTCACCGCGCCCACCGCCGGGCGCGCTCGCCGTCCTCGCCTCGGCATCATGGGCGGCACCTTCGACCCGATCCACCACGGGCACCTCGTGGCCGCCTCCGAGGTGGCCGCCGAGTTCGAGCTGGACGAGGTCGTCTTCGTCCCCACGGGCCAGCCGTGGCAGAAGTCGGACCGGCAGGTTTCCCCGGCCGAGGACCGCTACCTCATGACCGTGGTGGCCACCGCCTCCAACCCCCGGTTCACCGTCTCCCGCGTGGACATCGACCGCCCCGGCGTGACCTACACCGTGGACACGCTGCGGGACCTGCGCCGCCTGCACCCGGACGCCGAGCTGTTCTTCATCACCGGCGCGGACGCCATGGGCCAGATCCTCACGTGGAAGGACGTGGACGAGCTGTGGGGCCTGGCGCACTTCGTCGGTGTCACCCGTCCCGGCCACGACCTCTCGGACATGGGCCTGGGCGCCGACGTGTCCCTGATGGAGATCCCCGCCATGGCGATCTCCTCCACGGACTGCCGGGAGCGCGTCCGCCGGGGCCGGCCCGTCTGGTATCTCGTCCCGGACGGCGTCGTCCAGTACATCGCCAAGCACCACCTCTACGTCTCGGAAGAGGAGACCTCGTGACCGTTCCCCAGACCACCCTGGACGCCCTCACCACCGCCGCGGCCGCCGCCGCAGACAAGCTCGGCACGCACATCGTCGCGTTCGACGTCGCCGAGCGGCTCGGCCTGACCGACGCCTTCCTGATCGCCTCCGGCGCCTCGGAGCGTCAGGTCAACGCGATCGTCGACGGCGTCGAGGAGGCGCTGCTGAAGGACGAGCAGCTCAAGCCGCTGCGTCGCGAGGGCCGGTCCGACGGCCACTGGGTGCTGCTCGACTACGGGCACTTCGTGGTGCACGTCCAGCATCGCGAGGACCGCGAGTTCTACGCGCTGGACCGCCTGTGGAAGGACACCCCGGCGATCGACCTCGGCCTGCCGGAGGAGAGCACCCGCCCGGACGCGGCCGCCCAGGACGACGACGCCTCCGCCTCGCACGCCTCCTGAGCGCGGCCGCGAGATGCGCCTGATCCTGCTGCGACACGGCGAGACCGACTGGAACGCCCTGGACCGGTACCAGGGGCACACGGACATCGAGCTGAACGCCGAGGGGGAGCGTCAGGCGCGCCGCGCCGCCGGCGGGCCCGTGGGCGATCTGCTCGAGGACGCGGAGGAGCTCGTGGCCGTGTGCTCCCCGCTGGCCCGGGCGCGCCGCACGGCCGAGATCGTCCTCCAGGCCCGGGTGGGCGCGGCGTCCGTGGCCGTCGACCCGGAGCTGATGGAGCTGGCCGGGGGAGAGTGGGAGGGCCTCGAGCTCAGTGCGATCGCGGAACGCTGGCCGGACGAGCACCGCCTCTGGCGGGCCGTGCCGGCGCTCGACGCCGGCCCC